>JAEUMW010000183.1 GCA_016791345.1 Betaproteobacteria bacterium
GGCTGCGCTGCGGTCGAACGTGGCATCGTCGAAATCCCATTTCGGCGAGGCGAGATGCCAGATGAGCTTCGAAAAGTCGTGGCGGTATTTCTCGTAGCCTGCCTGGCCGCGGTCGGTCGCGAAATAAAACTGATACCACCACTCGAACTCGGCTTTGGGCGGCAACGGCGTCTTGCCGGCTTCCTGGCTGCCGATCAGATAACCGCTCACGGACACCGTGGCCTTGCACCGTTCCGGCCACAACACCGCAACGATGTTGACCGTCCGCGCGCCCCAGTCGAAACCGGCGAGGATTGCCTTCTCGATCCTGAGCGCATCCATCAAGGCGAGGACATCGACGGCGATCGTGGATGGCTGGCCGTTCCGGAACGTATCGCTCGAAAGAAAGCGCGTCGTGCCATAGCCGCGCAGATACGGCACGATCACCCGGTAGCCCGCCGATGCCAGGAGCGGCGCGACATCGACGAAGCTGTAGATATCGTAAGGCCAGCCGTGCAGAAGAATTACCGGAGAACCGTCGCTCGGGCCGGCTTCGGCGTAGCTCACGTTCAGCAGGCCGGCATCGATCTGCTTGAGTGAGGCGAACGACGTGTGGGTCCCCGGCTTGATCGTGGGCAGATGTGCCGGATTTGTCTTGCCGGGCTGCGCTCTCGCGGAACCGAACATGCCGAGCTGCGTGGCAGCCATGGTGATGGCGGCGGTGCCCAGGAACCGGCGCCGGTCCCGATCGATCTCGGCCATGGTTCTTTCCCTCCTATTCACGGTCCGACAGTCCAGAGCGATCGTCGGAGCGTCTCGCGAGCGGCCAGCGGCATTTCCTGTCGGCAGCGGCGAGATAGAGCGTTGATGCTGGCGACCCGTCGCTTCATGAAGCCTCGCTCATCGATTCCCAATTCTCATTGCCGCAGGATCGAAGCCAGTTCACGGAGTCATCGTGCAACTCGCGCGCCGAGTGGATCAATCCTGCTCGGCCAACAGTTGCGCCTGCGTTTTTCCGTACGGATAGAAACCCGCTTTCTCGCCCTTCGCCCAGGCTGCTCGCCGCTCTGCGCTGCTGATGTCCCAATCGGGACGGCAGCGCTGCAGCACGGCACGCAGGTCAAGGCGCAGTTCCTCCGCCGTCGGCCGCCCAAAGAACCAGTAGCCGTTGTAGATCTTGTAGACCCGCAGGCCAGGCTCGAGCACCAGCGTGTGAGGGATCATCGGATTGTGATGCGGGTCGGTGTATTCTGCGATGTCGAGATCCTTCTGCAGTTTGCGCCCGGGGTCCGAGAGAAACGTCCAGTGGGCGCCGACGCCAGCGCGGAACTCATTCGTCTCGAGCAGGTTGTCGGTCACGATCGTCACGAGACGGCAGTAGCCGACCTGCATCTCGCGGTGGAGTTGCAGAAGCCCTTCGTGCTGCCTTCTTTCCTTCGGACAGAAACCTCCGCGGGAGAGCACCAGCACCAGTGGATCGTCTCCCTGCAATTCCGAGAGCGTGCGGTGCTTGCCGCGGTGGTCGGGAAGTTCGTAGTCGGGAAAGACTGCGCCAGGGACGATGTCCGATCGCATATGAAATCCTCCGCCACATTTGCATGCACGTCGCCGCGGCCCCCTCGCGGGTTTGCGCGAGAAATGCCTATCTGCGTCGTTGCGCTCCTTGGAATCGTAGGCGCGCCCGCAGCGGCAGCCCGAGGGGCCCCGGCCACGGGGATCGGGCAGTGCAGGGCGCCGCGCAGACCGCGTCACGGGCGCCTCGTTCCCGCTACGCGATCGCATCCCCGAAGGGGCCCCTGCTTTGCGCTGCGCGGTCTGGCTACGACCTGCGTCGCGCGCCTCGCATCTGAGCATTTCTCGTGTCAAACGCGGCTCCCGAAGAGTTTTTCAACAGCCTGCTAAAGATCGATTGTCGTGTCCTCTCGGGGGCGCGAGCAGCAAGTCAATAGGTTTCCCGCCGCCGGAGGATCAAGCGGCTCGGGATCATATTTCACCGATCCGGAAATCAATCCGCACTCGCAGGTATGGCAAACTCCGGTCCGGCAGGACCAGCGCACCGGGACGTCACAGGCTTCGGCAAGTTCCAACAGGCTCTGGAACCTCGAGTCCCAGACAACCGTAAGCCCAGCGCGCGCAAATGAAATTCTCGGACCTTCGCCGACAGCATCGGCAGGCGGATGAGGTGGTCGGCGTGGTTGTCCCGCCACACCCGGCGTGATGGACTTGCCTGAACCGAAAACCTCGGTGTGTATGTGATCAAGTGCCACACCCCGGTCGGTAAGTCCAGTGATGAAGTCCGCAAGGAACGCGGCTGGCCCGCACAGATAAAAATCTGATTCCCGCGGTACGCCCAGCTCTTCCAGGGTCGTAACAGTCAGGCGGCCCGCCGCATCGAAATCGAAACCCAATTGGTCAGTCGGATCGGGTCGGCTGTATTGGACGTGGCTCCGGGCGTTAGGCAGCTTAGCCAGTAGATCGCGGACCTCCCGGGCAAAAAGATGATCTCCGCGGTTCCGTGCGCCAAAGATCCACCAGATCGTGCGCACTGATGCCTGTGCTGCCAGAGCATGAAGCATGGAGAGCACGGGAGTCACGCCTACACCCGCGCTCAACAGCACCACAGGAAGATCGCCCTGCCTCAGGTTGAAAGCGCCGCGGGGTTCGCTGACGTCTAGCACATCGCCGGTACGGAGCTGTGTGCTCACGTAGGTGCTGGCGATTCCGTGTGGTTCCTGTTTGACGGTGATGCGATAGCGACCGGCGTCCTGCAGGCCGGACAGAGAGTAGCTGCGCAAAACCGGAGGTGCCTCCGCTTTAGGGCGCAGGCGCAACACCACGAACTGCCCGGGCAGAGGGACGGTGAGAAGACGGGCTTCCGCCGGCTCCAGCACCAACGAGACGACGCTGTCGCTCTCGCGATCGATTCCGACGACTTTCAGTGGCCGGAATCCGGGTGCGGCCGTGACCATCTGTTCAGGTGACACCAGTCCGGCATTACCTGTGCGCGACTCCCCGTGCGTCATCTGCCGGAGAAGAGCCTCGAAAGAGGACTTCCAGCCAGGGCTCAGGGCTGGAATCCGCAAAGCGCGCTCAATCTCTTCCTTGGCGGGGCGAGGAAGATATAGCAGCGCGCTGACCGCGGCAACGCTCATGCGCTCCGGGCCGTCGGCAACTTTGAAGATTTCGTCGCCGGCGCCCACTTCGCCTTCCTCGATCACACGAAAGTAGAACCCCGGGCGGTGATGCTCGATCAGCAGAGCTGCCATCCGGGGTTCAGCCATTCGTATGCCAACGCGGTAGCAGGTCACGCGTGGCTGCGTCACTTCGAACAGCGCTCCGCCGATCCTGTAGCGGTCGCCGATGCACACGGCAGCGTCGGGCAATCCTTCGATCGTGAAGTTCTCGCCGAACTGTCCGTGGACGAGGCCGTTCCTCTTCAGGTGCTCCTGCCAGTACCGATACGATTCGATCTGGTAGACGAAGACGGCTCGCTGCTCACCCCCATGTCCGGCCAGGTCACCCTGACCGTCTCCGTCTAAGCTCAACCGACCAGCTCGACAGCGGCCACGCACCGGATCCTTCCAGATCGCAGTGTGCACAATGCGCCCGTGCCACGCGATGTCGCGCGGAAGTCCCACATTCACCGATAGTAGTCGAGCCATATCGCTCCACTATGGTTGGGACGGCAAGCGCTCCCCTCTTAAGCACCCTTCAGCTAAACCGAGGCGAGCCCGGCCACGAGCGTCAAGGGCGCGTGGCGCAGGGCTCGCCCGGCGCGCGACCCGCCCCGACGACAACCACTCTTCAGTCGCTCACGAGGGCAGTTCCGCGCCGGATTGCTCGCGCACCAGGTATTCGGCGTACCAATCGGGCCAGTTAGCATCTGCCCCGCCGGAGCGCTTTTCGTGCTCGCCGTGGGCGGCCGCGGCACGCTGTAGCGCGCTCGCCAGATCGTGCGCGGAAGCGAAGGTCGTTGTCGCAGGGTCGATGCGGCCGGCCAACCGTGTCGTCACCTCCTGGAACAGCCAGCCGTTGCCGTCCGGATCGCTGAAGGAGGCGAACGAACGGTAGCTGCGACGCTCGGGATCCAGACCGCTGACCCGCAGCCGCCCGAACAGGTAGGGCACGTCCGGACCAGCGTACACATCGCCAGCGTCGTGGAACACCTCGCCCACCTCGACACCGCGAGCGAGCAACTCTTTGCGGGCGACCTCGATGTCGGAGACGATCAGATACAGGCCCTGGGCAGAGCCGGGTGCCGCGGCGGTGACGTTCCTGCCGAAGATGATCGAGCAGCCGGAGCCGGGCGGCGTGAATTGGATGACGCGGTAGTCCTTACCGCTGTCGTAGTCAGCGTCGAGTCGCCACCCGAGATTCGCGTAGAACGCCTTCGCGCGGTCGACATCCGAGACGGGGATGACAACGATCTCGAACTTCATGTCCACCGGTTGCATTTTCGCGACTTCTGTCGTTGCCATAGATCCTCCTATGAGTTTTCAGCCGTCTTCGAAAATCCACACTGCCCGCGAGCATGCCGTTCGGTCCCAAGCAGTTCGGCCATCACACCGTCAAATCGCCTTCGTGACTCGCTTCCTCCGTCCACCGAAGCAGAATAATATGCTCGACCGCAAAGCGTTACCCGTCAGGATATGGAACTGCCGTGGCAGCCTAGAGAGAAGAGATCGATTCGACGATCTCGGCTGCGGTCACGACGGCACTTGCGTAGTTGGGGATATTGACGTCGAGCGCCGCGTGCATGTGGTCATCCGAATAGCTCGCGGTCGCGTCCTTCACCATCGTGACCCCGTAACCGAGCTCGGCGGCGAAACGGACGGTCGCTTCGACGCAGGTGTGCGCGATGAGTCCTATGACGACGAGCTGGTGGATGCTGTGCTGCTTGAGCTGCAAGTCCAGGTCGGTGTTGGCGAAACCGCTGGAACACCAGTGCTCCTGGGCCACGATCTCCCCCGGTTGCGGTGCGTACTCGTGGGGAAACTCGCCGCCCCAGGTGCCGTATTCGAAGGTCCTTCGCGACCACGCGGCCTTCTGAACGGGCGCGATGGACTTCCAGGTCTCGTAGTCACCGGGGCGATAGCGGCGGTGTGGCGCATAGAACACGCGTAGCCCCGCTTTGCGCGCTGCGTTCAGGACCTGCAGCATGTTGGGAACACAACCGTTGGCTTCGGCAACGGCCTTCAGGCGATCCCATACCTTGCCGCCCTCGGAAATGAAGTCGTTGTACGGATCGATCAGCAGAAGCGCGGTCAGTTGCTTGTCGTGGGTCATTTCCGTTCACCGATCATGGTCGGATTGGCGACGATCACCTGAAGCACCTGTCTCCGGGCGAACCAAGGCTCATCCCAGGTTCGCCGCAAAGAACGCGGCGGTGCCGTCATCGGCGAGCTGTGCAGCCCTCTCGTCGCGACGCTTGCCGGAAGCCACCGCAAAGCCGTGGTGCAATCCGGGGTAGTCGTAAATCGTCACCAGCGGATTGCCGTCGAGCCCCCGGTGCATCGCCTTCTGGGTATCGTCGCTGACGAACTGATCGTCCGTTGGTACGTGCAGCAGGACCGGGTGCGTGATCGCCTCTTTTTCTCCGAGCAACCCGTCGATACCGACGCCGTAGTAGCCAACCGATGCATCAATATTGGTGCGCGCCGCGGTCATGAAGGCGAGCCGGCCACCCAGGCAATAGCCCACGCAGCCGACCTTGATGCCCTTTGACTGCGCGCGGATGGCGCGGATCGTGGCGTCGATATCGGCCACGCCCTGATCCTGGTCGAACCTCTGATACAGATTCAGCCCTTCCTCGAATTGCTCCGGCACATCGGGATCGAGCTCGATACCGGGACGGAACCGCCAGAAGAGGTCTGGCGCGACGGCGAGATAGCCGGCTTCCGCCCATCTGTCGCACTTGGAACGGATGCCGGCGTTCACGCCGAAGATCTCCTGGATGACGATGATCGCGGCCCTGGTGGGTCCAGCGGGCTCGGCGCAATAGGCGGGGAACTGCTGCCGGTGGTCCAACGTCTCGATCGATATGAGGCATCCCATAAGACGGTTCTCCCCTTGTGACTTTTGGACTCAGCCGTTCTCCACACCCTCACTCGACGTTACGCTTTTATGAAGCTCAGCAGGTCGGCATTGATGGTGTCGGCTTCGGTCGTGGGCATGCCGTGCGGAAAACCCTGATAGGTTTTCAATGTGCCGTTCTTCAGCAGCTTCGCCGAGAGCGGCCCGGAATCGGCGTAGGGCACGATCTGGTCGTCATCCCCGTGCATCACCAGGACCGGCACGGTGATCTTCTTCAGGTCTTCGGTGAAGTCGGTCTGGGAGAAGGCGACGATCCCGTCATAGTGCGCCTTCGCGCCGCCCATCATGCCCTGGCGCCACCAGTTCCAGATCACGCCCTGAGACGGTTTCGCACCGGGCCTGTTGTATCCATAGAACGGTCCGGCAGGAATGTCGTAATAGAACTGCGCCCGGCTGGCGGCGAGTTGCGCCTGAAGCCCGTCGAACACGTCCTTGGGCAGTCCGCCCGGGTTGGCCTCCGTCTTGACCATCAGCGGCGGTACTGCGGCGATGATCACCGCTTTTGCCACCCGGCTTTCGCCGTGGCGCGCGAGGTAGTGCACCACTTCGCCGCCGCCGGTCGAGTGACCGACGTGTACCGCGTCCTTGAGGTCGAGATGGGCAGTCAGCGCCGCCAGATCGTCGGCGTAGTGATCCATGTCATGGCCGCTACCGACCTGGCTGGAGCGACCATGGCCGCGCCGGTCGTGGGCGATGACGCGATAGCCCTGGTTGAGGAAGAACAGCATCTGCGCGTCCCAGTCATCCGCCGATAACGGCCAGCCGTGACTGAACACGATCGGCTGGCCTTTGCCACAGTCCTTGTAGAAGATCTCGACGCCGTCGTTGGTGGTGATCGTGCTCATCGTGCGCTCCTCTGGTTGAAGGGAAGGTGGGTTGGGAGGATTGAGGTTTGAATGACGCTCAAGCTGAGCGCGCCTGTTCTCCGACCGGCAGTTTGCGTATCCGCTTGCCGGTCGCCGCGTACACCGCGTTGGTCAGCGCCGGTATGACGCAGGACGTGCCCGGTTCGCCGATACCGCCCGGAGCTTCGGAGCTCTTGATCAGGTGCACCTCGATCTTCGGCGATTCGCTGATGCGCAGCACTCGGTAGTCGCCGAAGTTGGTCTGCTCCACGCGTCCGTCCTTCAGCGTGATCTCGCCGAACAGGGCGCCCGACAGCCCGAAGATGATGCCGCTTTCCATTTGCGCACGCACCGTGTCCGGGTTGACCATCAGACCGCAGTCGACGACGCAGACCACGCGCTTGGGACTCACGGTGCCGTCCTTGTCCACAGTCACTTCGACGACTTGTGCGATGAAGCTGCCGAAGCCAGTGCACAGCGCGATCCCGCGCCCTTGCCCCGCGGGCAAGGGTTTCGCCCAACCAGCCTTGTCGGCGGCGAGCTGCAGCACGGCTTTCGAGCGGGGACTTTTTTCCAGCAGCGCCAGCCGGTAGGCGAGCGCGTCCTGTTTGGCGTTCGCGGCCAGCTCGTCAATGAAGCTTTCGAGAACGAAAGTTCCCCGTGTCACGCCCACGCCGCGCCAGAATGCGGTCGGGATGCCGGGCGGCTCCTGGGCGAACCACTCGACGTGGATTTCTCCCACCGCGTAGGCCGGTTCGGTTGCGATCTCGACGGCATCGGGATCGACGCCATTCTTCATGAACGCCGGGAAGAACCGCGCCGTGATCGACGAGCCCGCAATGCGGTGCGACCAGCCCACGGGCTTGCCCTGCGCGTCGAGTCCGGCGCTGATGCGGTCGTAGTAGTACGGCCGATACATGTCGTGCTGGATGTCCTCCTCGCGCGTGTAGAGGACCTGCACCGGCCCTTCGACCTGCCGCGCGATCCGTGCCGCGCGCAGGGTGCCGTCGACTTCGAGGCGGCGGCCGAATCCGCCGCCCAGCAGGTGATTGTGGATGGTCACCTGTTCGGGTTTGAGACCAGTGACCTTGGCCACGACGGCCTGCGAGACGCCGGGAACCTGCGTGCCGACCCAGACATCGCAGCGGTCCTTTTGCACGTGCACGGTGCAATTCATGGGTTCGAGAACCGCATGCGCGAGAAACGGTTGCTCGTAGACGGCCTCGATCTTCTGTGCGGCCTTGGCGATGGTGGCCGCGGCGTCACCTTCGTGGCGCGCGACCGCGCCGGGTTTCTCCATGGCGGCTGCAAGCTGCTTGACCAAGTCCGCTGTCGAGAGCTTTGCGTTCGGCCCTGGATCCCATTGCGGATTGGCGGCGGCGAGCCCCTGCTTGGCGGCCCAGGTGTGGATTGCCACGACTGCGACCGCGTCCTCCAGGGGGACTACCTGCGTGACACCGGGAACCGCTTTCGCCTTCGCTTCGTCGACCGCGACGAGCTTGCCGCCGAAGGTCGGCGAGATCGCGATGACCGCGAACTTCATCCCCGGCAGCCGCGCATCGATGCCGAACTTCGCGCTGCCGTTCACCTTGCCGTCGATGTCGAGGCGCCGGTGCGGCGTGCCGATCAGCCTGAATTCAGCCGGAGATTTCAGCGCGACCTTCTCGGGTACCGGCAGCTTCGCCGCTGCGTCGACGAGCTTGCCGTAGACGAGCTTGCGACCTGTGGGCGGATGTATGACGACGCCGTTCTCGGCGCGGCAGGTGCCGGGGTCGACTTTCCATTGCTGGGCTGCCGCGCTCACCAGCATGACGCGCGCGGTGGCACCCGCGCGACGCATCGGCTCCCAGGCCGCACGGACGGACGTCGAACCCCCCGTGATCTGGATGCCGACCAGAGGATTCGCGTAGACCTTGTTGTCGGCAGGTGAATGTTCGATGACGACCTTGTCGACGTCGACTTCGAGCTCCTCCGCGATCAGCATCGGGATCGAGGTGTATGTGCCCTGGCCCATTTCGATGTAGGGCATGACGAACGTGACCTTGCCGCTGCGGTCGATGCGCAGGAATGCGTTGGGCGCGAACGGCGCGCCGGTTACGCTCCCGTCACTGACGACAGCGCGCGCTGGCAGACCGAAGCCTAGCAGGAGCCCGCCGCCCAGCGCCGCGCCGGCCGTCAACTTGAGAAAGTCGCGGCGCGCAGACGAGACCGGTTGCGCGCTTTCGATGATCGCGCTCTTCACCTCAGACCTCCATCGTGTTGGACGCATCGGCCTTCG
>JAEUMW010000184.1 GCA_016791345.1 Betaproteobacteria bacterium
CTCATGTTCGAAACCCAGTACAACGAACTCGCGCTCGCCGTCGACCAGATCGCCGAGCGCATTCGCGCCCTGGGTTACCGGGCGCCGGGTACCTACGGCGAGTTCACCAACTTGAGTTCGATCAAGGAGGTGAGCGGATCACCGAAGGCCGAGGAAATGGTCCGTCTGCTGGTCGAAGGTCAGGAAGCGGTCGTGCGCACGGCGCGCTCGGTGTTTCCGGCAGTCGACGAGGCACACGACGAGCCTTCCGCCGACCTCCTCACCCAGCGCATGCAGGTACACGAAAAGACGGCCTGGATGCTCCGAAGCCTCCTGGAAAAGTAACGTAATCGCTCGGAGGCAGCGGCGCTCACGCCGGTACAAGAGCCCATGACCACCACCACGCTCGCCATCGCTGACTGGCTCCGCCACGGGCGTTCCGCCGCCCAGGGCGGGCAGCCGGACTGGCGACGCATCGTCGGCCTTGCCATCGTCGTCGGCGGCGCGCTCCACCTGCTGGCAGCCTGGGGCGGGCAACTCTCGGCCTTCCTGGTCGCCCATCCGCAGATTCGCGACGGCGTGTTCGCGAGCCTGCTCGCCGGACTCGCGACCGGCGTCGGCGCGCTGCCGCTGCTCGTCATGCGCGAGGTGTCGCAGCGGATTCGCAATTCCGCCCTGGGCTTCGGCGCGGGCGTGATGGTAAGCCACGAGATCATCCCGGAATCGCATCGGCGCGGCCACGAGACGCACGCCACCTTCGGCGTGATGACGGGCTTCGCGCTGATGATGGTGCTGGATACGGCGTTCGCCTGATCGCCCGCTCCCCGCAGCCAGCCGCGCGATCGCCTGCGCGGCAGGTCCGCTCCGTCAGAAGAACTTCACGAGCTGAATCCAGCCCTGTGACGAGGCGTTGCTCACACCCGGCACCGGTTCCGATCCCACGCGCCAGGCGACGCTGCCGCGCAGAGAAAAGCCGCCCGCGAAGAGGAGATTGGCGCCTATGCCGGCGCCGTACTGGCTGATGCGGTTGAGCCCGGCGCGAAACGGATCCTGATTGATGCGGACGGTGCCGCCGTCGAAGAAGGCGAAGACCTGCGGTCGCGTCAACCAGCCCCACGGCGGCAGCGCGTAGCGCAGCTCCGCCGTGCCGAGAAATCCGTCATCGCCGACGCCTTCTCCCTGCGGATACGCGCGCACCCCGTTCGGACCGCCGAGCACGAACTTCTGCGACGGGTCCAGATTCTTGCCGGCGAACTGCCCCTGGATGCCGAGGTAGAGCTGCAGCGCCTCGCCGAGGTGCTGCAGGCGCAGCGCCGAGTAGACCAGCTTGTCGAAGCTGCCCGCCGACTGGGTCGTTGCCTGGTCGATCTGATAGAAGCCCTGGTCGCGAAACTGCAGATAGCCGTTCACGTAAGCGAGCGATGCCGCGCTCACGCCGCCGCCGAGGATGCCGTCGCGCAGGTCGCCGTTCATGCCGATCGAGACGGAGCGGATCCAGCGCGGATTCGACAGCCCCGTCGCATACCGGTCGTCGAGGTCGAGATAATCGAACGAAAGCTGCGCATCGAGATTGCCGCGCGTCGACCGGATCGCCGGGTAGAGACCGAACAGGCTGTAGACGTTGGCGTTGCCGTTGGCATCGAGCGCCGAGAATCCCTGCCCCAGCGTGTAATAGGTGCGCGAGAACGCCGCGCCGAGACGCAGGCCGTTGCCCGCGACCGGCATCTGGTAGGCCGCACGGCCGTACCAGAGGTCCGTCTGCTCCGTGACGAGACCGCGCACGGAGAGCAGATCCCCGCGTCCGGCGAGATTCGCCGCGGCCACGCTGCCGCCCAGACGCAGCGCCCCGGTATAGCGATTGCCGTAGTTGTCCGCCTCGATCGCCCCGGAGAACGTGCGCACCGGCGCGACGTCGACGAGCAGGTCCGAGGTGCCGACCTCGGCGCCCGGCTTGAGCGTGGCGCTCGACGACACACCGGCGAGCTCCGAGAGCAGCAGCAGCTCGCGCTCGAGCGGTCCCTGCCGGATGACGGCGCCGCTCGAAGCCTGGCTCAGGGTGTCGCGCACCAGCGCGTCGGAGAGCCGCGACGTGTTGCGCACCTCAAGCCCGCCGAAGCAGCCTTCCAGCACCGCGATCTCGACCTCGCCGCCGGCGATTTCCTGCGCCGGCACGTAGGCGCGCGCGACGAGATATCCGTGCTCGCGATAGAAGCGCGTGATGCGCGCCGCTGCCTGTTCGAGGTCTGCGAGTCCGCGCTCGCCGCCTTCGAAGTCGCCGAGCAAGGCGGTCAGCTCGGCTGGCGGAAACGCGGTCGCGCCGGTGATGCGCAAGCGCTCGACACGAAAACGCACGTCGGGCGCTGCCTGCAGGGCGGGCCGCGCCGGCTCGTCCACCTGCAGCGCGGGTTCTCGCGTCTGCGGCACGGCGGGGCGTCTCTGCTCGATCTCGCGGATGGTGGTGCCGATGTCGGGCGGCAGTACCTGGGCCGGCGCCGGGCTGCAGAGCAGGGCCAGGAACAGCGCGCCTGGCCGGATGCGTCGAAAGGTGGAAGGCATGATCGATCGTGTCGGGGATTCGTTCTTCTTCTTGCAGCAGCGCGACGCGGAATCGGCAATCGAAGGTCAGGGAGTGCGCATGCCGTCTCCTTCGATGATCAGCGACACGGTTCCGAGATCGATGACACGCCGCCATCCCGGCGTGAGGTTCCTCTGCTCGGACGCGCGGAAATTCTGCTGTGCACCGCACAGCGTTTCCGTCTCGCTGCCCGACTCGAGCTCGGCGCACGCGCTCTCGCTCTGGGCAGCACTGGCGAGCGCGCCCGTGTACGCCTGCAGAATCACGACCGGCGGGAGCGGGCCTACGGGCGGGAGCGGCTCGACGTGCGGCTGGATGGTGAGCGCGGTCGCGTTCGCGGGCGCCTGCACGAAGACATAGTTGCCGAAGTTGGCGGTGAGCCCGGACCCGTTGATGGGATAGCTGCCTGCCGTGTTCGAGTTTGTTGCCGGCGTGGTGAACGCGAGGGTACCGGTCGTTGCGCTCGCTTGCGTATCGGCGCCCTTGAATCCCTCGACCGTCCCGGTGAAAACGGGAAACGGCGTACCCTGCCGCACCGTCGCGGCGTTCGCAAGATACGTCAGCGTCGCGGGCGTGATCGTGAACGGATTCGAGACGAACGCGAGAGCGTAGTTCGAACCGGCGGTAAGCGTGTTCTGCGTGAGCGCATAGCCGCCGACGTTCTCGCCCGCGGTGCGCGACAGCGCGCCGGTCAGCGTGTCGCCCGCGACGAGCGCGCCGCTCGTGATCGCGTAGGCGAACGGCAGCGGATCGGCATCGCCGTACACCTTGGTCTGGCCGGCAGCGGCCGTCACGGTCAGCGCCGCCGGATGGATGATGCCCGTCGTGTTGTCGATGGTCGTGACGCTGTAGTTGTTGCCGCCGTTGCCGTCGTTGACCGCGTAGCTGGAAACCAGCAGCGTCTTGCCGGTGCCCGCGTTCTTGTCGGCGTAGACCTGAGCGAGCCCCGTCACCGTGTCGCCCGCCACCAGTCCCGTTACGGTCGGGACCGCCGCCGAGCTCACCGTGCCGTCGTACACCTTAGTATTCGTCGCTGCGGTCAGTGTGAGCGGCGCGGCGGTAATGGTGCCGACGTTGCCGGTCGCCGTGGTGCTCGCGAGTTGATATCCGTAGACCGTCGCCGCTCCGTTCGTCGCAGTCACGATCGAGACGCCGGGTGCCCTGACGGGCTTGTTCGTTCCGACGTTCCGATTGTCGTAGGTGCCGGACGCCGGATTGTTGAGCGTTACCGTATCGCCGTCGATCGCACCGACGGCAGCGAAGTTTGCGGGAACGAGAGTGGCGATGTTCGTTCCGTCGTAGACCTTGCTCACCGTGCCGACCAGCGTCGGTGTGATCGCCGGTGCGATGCTGTAGAGGAAGCCGTTGCCGGTGCCCAGGACCGGCGTGACGCCGAAGATGGCGTTGTACTGCTTGAAGTTGTAGGCAAGTCCGCCGCGACTGTCGAGCGCCGGGTTCGTGGACCACACCAGCCAGCGGCCCGCCCCCGGATTGAGCGCAGCGGGACCGGCGTCGTTGGTGAAGGCGGTGCCGGCGAGCACGATGCTGTTCCCGCCCGCAGTCGCGTTGACGTTTCCGTTCAGCGTGATTCCGCCGCCCGCGGTGGCGGTGAGCGTACTCGCACTGGATGCGCCGAGGGTCAGGTTGTTGACGTCGTTGAGTTGCGCGACACCTGTCGTCGTCACCGCGATGTCGCCCCCGAAGTCGTTCGCTCCCGTAAGGACGACCGGACCCGCGCCGGCAGCGATCGTCGAAGCGCCACCCACCGTGATTGCACCGATCTGGGTAACAGCGCCGTTGGCGGTGAGCCCGAGGGCGCCGCCGATGCTCGACGGACCCAGCACGATCGCGTTCGCATCGCGCAGCACGACGCTGCCACCAGTGTTCAGATTGACCGTGTTGAAGTTGTTCGCGGCGTTGTTGAAGCTGACCGTGCCCGCGGCGGACAACGACAACGTTCCGCTCGTCGCGGTGACCGGAGCAGCCGCGACGAGATTGCCGCCGGTGCTCTGCAGGGTCACGCCGACGCCAATCGTGGTCGGGTTGTTGTAGCTTTGATTGCCGCTTGTGCGCACGATGCCCGCGTTGATGCCGGTCGCTCCCGTCGCACCCGTGGTGAGAAACGCGAGCGGGACCGCGGAACCGACATTGCCGTT
>JAEUMW010000185.1 GCA_016791345.1 Betaproteobacteria bacterium
TTGCAGGAAGACCTGTCCGACGTGGTACAGCGACAGGTAGAGCGCGAAGAGGGTGAGCAGCGCGGGACCGCTGAAGCGGTTCGCGACGACCAGAAGCGACACGCCGGCGCCCGCCCAGCAGGCACCGATCAACGCGGTGTCGCTCGCGTCGAGCCAGAAAAGCGAAGGATGGCTGAGCCAGGCAGCGTTGCCGAGCGTTCTCGTGAGCTCTCGCAGGTACGGTGCGGCCGGCAGGATGCCGTGACTGCCCACCAGTCCGCTGATCTGCACCGCCAGTGACACGAACGCACCGAGGTAAACGAGGCCGAGCGCGCGCAGAAAGAGGCCCGCAGTTACCTCGTAGCGGGCGGGCTCACGCTCCGAACCCCACGCGAGCCGGCTCAGGCGGAAGGCGAGCGGACGATGGCGTGCGATGAAGCGGTAGGCAGCTTCACTCGCCGCCGCGAATCCCGGCAGTCTGCGATAGAGCGCAAGCCAGATCCCGCCACCGCGGGTGTGTGTCAGCGTGAGGAACGCCGCTTCGGCGCCGCTCGCCCGGTGCCCATCAGCCGCCACGTATTGAACCGCGCGCTGGAAGTCCTCAACCGAGATTTCCGAATAGTCGCCCGCTACCTCCTGGTACGGTCGATAGCGCACGCGATCGCCGGTGAGCCGCTGCCAGTAGCGCGCCCAGTACGCGCAGAAGCCGCAGTCTCCGTCGTAGATGAGGACGGGCTTTGCGTCGGCGTCGAGGGCGGGGGCGGTCATCGCGTGTCGGCGACGGGATCGTGCTCATGATGATGGCGCTTGCGATGCCGAGAGCACAAACCAGCAGCGCGCGGTCCTTTGCCAGTCCCAGCACTGTCAGCACAACCATCTTCGCGGTGCAGAGGGGTGGCGGATCGCTGCACCCTACTGCCGGCGCACTACCCGGCGGACCACCCCCACGTTTCAGGGACTGGAGGGGATGAACATACGCTTCCCGCTAGTCACCCGTGCGATGTGGGCCAATGAGCTCCTCCGGATCGGTATCGGCGGGAAAGCCGCCGTATGCAGCGAAGAGGCCGCCGGGCCGGAAGAAAGGCAATGCGTTCTGAATGCGCTGCGCCAATGCTTCCAGCTTCTCGCGCTGTGGGACTTTCTGCTCCAGACGCACGAGCACGTCGGCGAGGCGTACCGCGTAGCTCAGTCCCTCTGCGGTATGCGGGAGTCCTCGCGTAGTGAGATCGGCCAGGTAGTCCGCGGCCTCCGAAATCGCCTGCTTCCTTTCGGCAGGCCGGCGCATCAACTGCTCGGCCCATAGGGCCGACCCGTCCGGTCGCTCGGGGAACCAGTTCGCAAGGTTGCGCAGCCAGTCGTAAAGCCGATCCAGCCGGTTGGCGCGCAACAGGATGATGCCGGCCACGGTGGCCGCCAGCGGGGAATCGAGCTTTTCGCGGACCATCTGCTCCAGCGTCGTTAGTTCGAACGCACTCACGGCCTCGCCTACGTCGGCCGTGCGGTAGCGGCTCCACATCTCCGCCGCGGCCCCAAGCAGGCCCGTGTTCCGCAGCGACAGATAGGCGTCCAAGCGGCTCAACCGTCGGCCGCTGCCGTCATCGAAGGAAACGTCGAACTCGATCGAGAAGATCGGCGGCGCATGCTTGTCGGTAGACAAGACGCAGGCATGGAGAGTCCCCGCGCCGTCAGAAGTCTGCAGCCAGTGGCCAACGTTGTCTTGCGCGTTCTCCACAAATTCCACGTCCACGCGATAAGTCCGTGTCTCCTCGTCCCGTTCCACCGAGTACAAACGCACCGCGTTTGCGTCGAGCCAATCCCGACGCCCGAGACGAAAGACCCGCAGCCGAGTGGTCCAGAACGCCGTTACGTTCTCGCTGCCGAAGAGGTCGTGCGCGATCTGATAGTCTTGTGTCCACACCCGTTCGCCCATTGGCGCATCGAGCGAGCGGGTGACTGTCAGAGCACGCTCGTGGAGCGCGCGCGAGTGCTCGGCCACGGGTGACGCTTCGCGCACACCTTTCGGTCCGATTCCGCGCACGGGTGGCGGAGTAGTGGGCGGAGTCCCGAGCATGTGCGGTCGATCGACGAAGGTGATCGCCTCGTTATCGACGATGCCGCTCAGTTTTACCGGTTGGCGCACCTGGGCCTTCGCTGCCTCGATCAACTCGATGACGCGGCGTTTCACGTATCCGTGCAGCGGGTAGAGGTTCACGGCACAAAGCGGTCCGGCGCAGTCCAGTTCCAGGTCAGGGGCACCGGCAAGGCCGTCGAGCAGGGCGCGGCCGAACAGCGACAGACCCTTCCCGGGCTCGGGCTGCTGGTAGGCCTGCTGTCCGGAGGCGGTGGCATAGAGTTGCGGTGCGACGCGCTCGGCATTGGTCAACGCCGATTCGTCTTCGGTCAGGATGGTCGCGCCCCTGAGGTTCTTGGCCCGCAGCGCCTGGTGGTCGTTGCGGCACGCGTCCAGAAAGAAGAAGTGGTGGCGCACCGCGAGCGAGGCGAGCCCCTTTTTGAGGTTGTCAGTGCTGATCGCGTCGTCCAGGCTCGGCGACGGCGGGGCGAGGTAGTCGCTCGGCAGCAGCACTTGGTGCTCCTGATGCACTTCGAGTCCGTGACCGCTGAAGAAGAACAAGGCGCGCGAATGCTCGGCGGCGGCAGCCGGCAGGCGATTCATGTGGTAGTGCCAGAACTTCAATGCCTTCTTGCAGTTGTCGAATGTCGGTTCCGCGCAATGTGTCTGCACGGTCGGATCGTGGGTAACCTCCTGCGCCGTGGGCGATAGCAGCAGCCAGCAGCGGGCGAGCGGACAGCCCGCGACGCGGAATGTCCCGTCGAGCCAGCGGAACACCTCGAACGCAGTCAGCGCCGACACGGCGAGCTGGCCGAGGCCGTAGGCTTCCTGCGCCGGGGAGGCACCACCCTCCAGATGCTCGTAGCGGCTCACCCCGATGACGACGGCGAAAGCGCCGGGCTGGCCTTCCTGCCAATTCGGGTTTACCCACAGGCCGGGCTCGCCGGCGGCCGGTTGCAGCTTCATGGCGTCCTCCAGCCCTGGGTGGCAGCGGCGTTCAGCTTCTCGGCAAATCTGCGGTAGAAGCTCGGGCGCTGCAGGTAGCCGCTGTGAGCGCTCGTGAGCGCCATCCCGCTGTCGTAGGGCTCGTCGGCCACGCCGTTGAATATGTCGGCCCCGGTGAAGCTCAGGAAATCGTTGTGATCCCATACGTTCCACCACACTCCGAGGTTTGCGTGGGGAAACGGCACCGGATTGCCCGACCGGTACGCCGGATCGTCCGCGAGGAACAGCTTCATCTCCTCGAACATGCCGACCTGGCTCGCGGTCGCGCACCAGAAGTCGATGCGCTGGTCCCGGTACTGCGCATCGCCCGGCAGGAAGTGCGACACGGCGTCGTAGACGATCTGGCCGCCCATGCTGTGACTCAGCACCACCAGCGGCTCGCCGCCGCGCCGCTCCTTGTTCTCCTGCGCGATACGAAACTTGTTGAGGAAGCGCTGCGGGATCTCGCCCGGCGCGCTTGCTTGGCCCCGTTTGGCCAGATAGGCGAAGACATCACCGATGAATATGCTGAGGAACTCGTTTAGCCAGGGCCGCAACTCGGCCGCCACCATCGACACCGAATAGGCGGGCAGATCTTTAGCCCGTTCCAGCGTTTCCCCCAGGCGGTCGGTGAGCGGCGCCAACCAGTCGGGCACACCCTGGCCGAGGAGTCCCCCGGGAGGCTCGACACGGCGGCGGACGTGGTCGAGTAGGGCGCGCAGCTCTCCCTCCGCCGTTGCCGCGCGCGCCAGCTCAGCGCGAATGAGTGGATCAAGGGCCACCTCGTCGGCAGCGATCGCCAGTTGCGCACGCTGCGCCGGATCCTCGATGGTCTTCGTGAAGAGTGCGGCGAGAAGGTCGCTCAACTGATCCGGGGGTAGATCCCTCAGCCGCAGCCGTGCGGCTGGTCCGGTTCGTGAGCCGCCTGCAATCAGTCCACCGGTCGCGGGGCCGGCAGGCGAAGACTGCGGCAAGCGCTTCAGAACCTCGCCATGCGCGTGCGCCGTCAGGGCACTTTCCAGGGCATCGGGCAATGCGCCTGCCGCGCCCTGCCCGAGCAGCCGGCTGCTCGGTCGTGATGCGCCGTCCCAGGCGAACCAGGCCGCCACATCGCCCCAGTACACGTCGTCGATCATTACCGTGCTGGGATCACCGGAGATCGCTGGCGCCACGTAGCGCTGCAGGTATGGCTTGAGCGCGAAAAACCCGTCCCGCGAGCGGGTGTTGACGCCGTGGATGTAAAGAATTGGCACCGGCTTCTCCCCGACAAATCTCGATTAGCTCGCCTCGAAGGTTCGAATCAGCTCGGCGGTCCGTTCGGCTTGCTCATTCCACTGCAGCTTCCGAAACCCTTCTTCGGAACGGCGCAGGATGACCAGACCTTGGTCGCGCTGGCCGGCGGCGCATAGCAGTTGACCGAGATCGAGTCCCACCATGCAGATGCCGTCCAGCCGGCCGAGCTTGAGGAGGATGTCGTAGGAGCGCGCCAGGTGCTCGTAGGCTTCCTGGTATTGCTGCGCGCCGAGCTCGACTCTCGCAATCTTCCAGAGCACGTTGGCGATCCCCTCTTGATCGCCCAGGCGCTCGTAGACCGGGAGCTGTTCTTCGGTGCGGATGCGCAGCGCCTCGTCGAGCTGCCCGCGATCGTGCAGGATGTCGGCGATTTTTCCCATCGTCACCGCCTTCTCGCGCACGTCGCCCAGGCGCTCGTAGACCGGGAGCTGTTCTTCGGTGCGGATGCGCAGCGCCTCGTCGACATGACCCTGCACCAGCTCCAGTTCGGCGACCTCGTCCCACCATGCCAAGCAGTGCTTGAGGACATACTCGTCCTGCGACCCCGAGGACGCGGCAATACGCGCGCGCAACTCGCGCAACCGTTCCGCCCGCTCCTGGGCGGACAATCGAGGGTCGACACCGAACTCCCAATCTCGGCGCGCCAGGGGACGGATCTCGACGGTGGTGAGTTCGGGAAAGGCAATGGTATCGCTGCGCCAATCGAAGAAGTCGGGCGCGCCCGTGGTGAGGGTACCCAGGAACCTGCGTGGCAACCAGAAGACGACGGCTTCAGGGACGTGCAACGGCCACTCCGCACGGCGAAGATTCAGGGCGCCCAGCAGGCGCTGCGCGTGCGCATCATCTGCAAGAGCGCCTTCGACCCCGACCACCATCACAGGCCCGGGCGGGCCATCCGCCAATGCCTTGACGACTGCATCGAGCACATCGTCGTCGGCGTCGGACAGCGCGACGCGGTGCAAAGTGACGGCCGGCATCGACGCTGAGAGGTTGGCTATGAACTGGTCGCGGCTGGCTGGTGCGTCACACGTGCAGACAAAAAGTGAAAACCCGCGGCTGCGCGCGATACCCCGCCGCAGCGCGCGAAACGCTTCGCCCGCCTG
>JAEUMW010000186.1 GCA_016791345.1 Betaproteobacteria bacterium
GAACTCAGGCCGCTGCGACCTTCTTCGACCGTGAGTGTGTCGGATTCAACGCGTAGGCGTGATAGGCGGCGGCTTCCGCCGCACCGAAGCGCGCGCCCGCACCCATGTCGGCGAAAACCGTCTCCAGCGCGCACAGGCACAGCATCACGTTCTCCATCTTGCAGGAGTAGCCCATGATGCCGAAACGCCAGATCTTCCCGGCGAGATCGCCGAGGCCGGCACCGATCTCGAGGTTGTAATCGTGCAGCAGGCGCCGGCGCACTTCCTTTTCGTCGAGATCGGGGAGCACGCGCACGGCATTCATCTGCGGCAGTCGATAGTCTTCTTCGACCAGGTACTGCATGCCCAGGGTCTCGAGGCCGGCGCGCAAGGCCTTGTGATTGCGCTCGTGACGCGCCCAGCTCGCCTCCAGCCCCTCTTCCTTCAGCATGAGGAGCGCCTCGTGCAGCGCATACAGCGAATTGGTCGGCGCAGTGTGGTGGTAGGTGCGCGTGGTGACGCCCCAGTAGCCGAGCAGGAGACCGAGATCCATGAACCAGCTGTGGACTTTTTCCTTGCGCGCACGCACGAGTTCGACGACGCGGTCGCTGAAGGTGATCGGTGACAGGCCCGGGGTGCACGAGAGACACTTCTGGCTGCCCGAGTAGGCGGCGTCGATGCCCCATTCGTCAACCAGCACGGGCACGCCGCCCAGCGAGGTGACCGCATCCATGATGGTCAGCACGCCGTGCGCCTGCGCGATCGCGGCGATCGTCTTGGCATCCGACCGCACGCCCGTGGACGTCTCGGCATGGATGAAGGCAACGATCTTCGCGTCGGGATTCCTGCGCAGTGCGTCCTCGACCTTGTTCGGGTCGACCGGAGTGCCCCACGCGTCATCGACGATCACGGCGACGCCACCGCAGCGCTCGACGTTCTCGATCATGCGCTGCCCGAACACGCCGTTGCGGCAGACCACCACCTTGTCGCCGGGGTTGACCATGTTGACGAAGCACATCTCCATGCCCGCGGAGCCGGGGCCGGACACCGGGAAGGTGAGCGCGTTGCGGGTCTGGAAGGCGTAGCGGAGCAGCCCCTTCAGTTCCTCCATCATCTCGACGAACACCGGATCGAGATAGCCGATGGTGGGACGGCCCATCGCCGACAGCACCCGCGGGTGGATGTCGGACGGCCCGGGCCCCATCAGGGTCCGCTGCGGCGGGTAAAAGGAACCCACCTTCCGTTTCATGAACTGATCTTGTGCGCTCATCGAGGTTTGTCTCCCAGAGGAAGTCCGGTCTTGAGCCGGAAAAACTTAGAATTTTACCAAAAACCCCGCTGCCGAAGGCGACATGGCGGTCGGTTCCGCCAGCGTGGCATCCCGACCTGCCGGGCGCGACGCGGGGCGCGCAAATTAAGCGCCCCGCGGCGCAGGGAGCGGTACTTCGTCGAACGCGATGTCGCCTTCGGCGCTCGCTTCTCCGGTCGCCTGCAGCCCGTGGAAATCGAAGAGCGCCGGGTCCAGCAGATGCGATGGTTTCACCTGCGAGAGCGCATTGAAGATGGTCTCGACGCGACCGGGAAAGCGCCTCTCCCACTCGCGGAGCATCGCCTTCACCTGCTGCCGCTGCAGATTCTCCTGCGAGCCGCAGAGGTCGCACGGAATGATCGGGAATCCGCAGGCTTGGGCGTGCGCTTCGAGATCGCGCTCGCGCACGTAGGCGAGCGGCCGGATGACCACGTGCTGACCGTCGTCGGACACGAGCTTGGGCGGCATGGCCTTGAGTTGGCCACCAAAGAACAGGTTGAGGAAGAAGGTTTCGAGTATGTCGTCGCGATGATGGCCGAGCGCAATGCGCGTGGCGCCGATTTCCCTGGCAACCCGATAGAGCACGCCGCGCCGCAGCCGCGAGCACAGCGAGCACATCGTCTTGCCCTCGGGAATCACGCGCTTGACGACGCTGTGCGTGTCCTGGACGACGATGTGGAACGGGATGCCGAGCGCGGACAGGTAGTCCGGTAGCACGTG
>JAEUMW010000187.1 GCA_016791345.1 Betaproteobacteria bacterium
CGTGCCGATCTTCACCGCGGGCGCCATCCGCGGCCAGGTCGCGCAGGCGGAAGCGCGCAAGCAGCAGGCGCTCTACCAGTATCAGCAGGCGATCCAGACGGCATTTCGCGAAACCGAGGACGCGCTCGTCGGCCAGGTCAAGCTGCGCGAGCAGCTCGCGGTGCAGGCGCGCCGGGTGAAGGCGCTGCAGGGCTACGCGCGGCTGGCGCGACTGCGCTACGACAACGGTTACACCAGCTTTCTCGAGGTGCTCGACGCCGAGCGCAGCCTCTTTACCGCCGAACTCGACTACGCGCGCAACCAGGGCGACCTCTTCCAGGCGCTGGTGGATGTCTACAAGGCGATGGGCGGAGGCTGGGTCGTCCAGGCCAACCAGTTCGCGCCGCAGCCCAACGTCGATCCGCAGGCGAATCCGCCGGTCTTCCCCTGAAGCCGCAGCGCAGCAGCGCCCACCGTGGCGCCAAGCCGCAGCAACCGTTTGCGCCCGCGCGCGCAAACCGCCACAATCAGCGCCGTTGCCACCCGTCATAGGGCGGCTTGAGCCAAGCGGACCTTGCCATGGATCTTTGGGCGTGCCCGGCGGTGGTGACCGGAGCGGCGGCGGGCCTGGGTGCGGAGACCGCGCGCTATCTCGCGGACGCCGGTGCCAAGGTTACAGTCATCGACATCGACGCCGACGGCGTGCGGAAAGTCGCTGCCGAAATCGGCGGGCTGGCGATTCCGTGCGACGTCGCAGACGCGACATCCACGGAGCAAGCGCTCGCCCAGGCGCGTGAGGCACACGGCGCGGCGCGCATCCTCGTGCACTGCGTCGGCCGTGGCCACTCGCAACCGATCGTCGGTGTCGAGGGCCCGATGCCGCTGGAGGACTTTCGGCAGCTCGTCGAGGTCAACCTCATCTCCACTTTCAACGTCATGCGTCTCGCCGCCGCCGACATGGCGACGCTGGAACCGCTTGCGAGCGGCGAGCGCGGCGTCATCCTCTCCACCGCATCGGTCTCGGCCTACGAAGGGCAAAGCGGCGAAGCCGCCTACGCCGCCTCCAAGGGAGGTGTCGTCAGCATGATCCTGCCGGCCGCCCGCGAGCTCGGTCGCCTGGGCATCCGTGTCGTCGGCATTGCGCCGGGGCTCTTCGGCACGCACACGCTTTTCACGATGGAGAAGAATCTCGACTCCAGCCTCGCGCGCGAGATTCCGTTTCCGCACCGCTTCGGCGACGCGGCGGAGTTCGCCATGCTGGTCGTTCACGTGCTCAACAACGTCATGATCAACGGTACGGTGCTGCGCCTGGACGGCGGCCATCACCGCTAGCAGGCTGGGGAGATCGTGAGCAAACCCATCGTGTTGCATCTCGTCTCGCACGCGTCCGGCGAGCTGGTGGAGATGCTGGCGCGCAACGCGGTCGCCCAGCTCGAAGACGTCACCGTCGAGCGCAAGCTGTGGAAGATGGTCCGGCGGCTGGGCCAGATCCCCGAGATTCTCGGCGCGATCGCAGGCTCGCGCGGGTATGTCATCCACAGCATCAGCCACACCGACGTGCGCGAGGCGCTCGAAGGAGGTTGCTACCAGATGCGCGTGCCCTGCCAGTTCGCGCTCGAACCGCTGATCGGCCAGCTCGCGAAACACTTCGACGTGTCGGTGCACACAACCACCAGCTCCGCCGACGAGTTCGACGACGACTACTACCGTCGCGTCGAGGCCATGAAGTATGCGCTGACCCATGACGACGGGGTCGACAGCCACCACCTCGACGATGCCGACGTGATCGTCGTCGGCGTCTCGCGCTCGACGAAGACGCCGACCTGCATGTATCTCGCGTCGCGCGGGATCAAGGCCGCCAACGTGCCACTGGTCCCCGGGCTGCCCGCGCCGGACGGCCTGCTCAACGCCAAGGGACCGCTCGTGGTCGGACTGACTGTCTCTCCGAACCGGCTCGCGACCGTGCGCACCGCACGCATGAAGGAGCTCAAGCTGCTCCAGCACAACAGCGACTACGTGGACGTCGACGCACTCAAGCGGGAAGTCACGGAGGCGCGCCGCCTGTGTGCCCAGCGCGGCTGGCCGGTCGTGGACACCACCTACAGCTCGATCGAGAACACGGCCGAGCGCATCATCGACATGCTCAGGGCACGGGGGGGAGAGCACTCCTAGCGCGCTGTTGCCCTACGCATTTCGCAGCAGTTCAAGGCCATGGTTCCGATTCGAGTGCCTGCTTTTGCTTGCTCCGTATGTCTTGGTCTGAGCGGCAGTCTCAGGCTTCTCGTCGTCGTCCATTCCTATCGCGCCGAGAGCAACACGATTCGAATCGTCTCCGCTCGAAAGGCGACACGACGCGAATCTAAGTTCTACCCATAAGGGTGCCTTATGCGCAAAGAGTACGATTTCAGCGCGTCGAGAAAGAATCCTTACGCGGCTCAGCTGAAGAAGTCCGTCACGATACGGCTCGATCAGGACTCGATCGCCTATTTCAAGGTCCTGGCCGAGGAAACCGGGATTCCTTATCAGAGCCTGATCAACTTGTACCTCAAGGACTGCGCGGCTGCGAAGAAGAAGCTTAATCTGGCGTGGAAGTGAGTCGTCCGGGGAGCAAGCATTCACGACGACTCAGCGGTAGT
>JAEUMW010000188.1 GCA_016791345.1 Betaproteobacteria bacterium
GCTGAACTGGGAATGGGGATGTAGGTGACGACCTCGGCTTCCTCGAGGTCGGCAAGCCGCTCACGCACGAACCCGTGCCAGTGCAGCGTAAGAATGACGGGGGTATCCGGGCAGGGGACGGCAGCGACCGTGACGGCGAACAACGGAAGTTTACTCGCGGCGATCTGTGTTTCGATGCGCTCAAGGATTTCCACGATTCGGCTCCTCGCTGCGTGATAAACTCGACGGAAATTTTAGCAAGTTCGGTGCCAAACGATGTCCCCGCACAGCCCGTAGCGACGGGCCTTGCCGCATTTGAAACACGCACCGGGCGAGCCGCTTCCTCCGTTTCTCCCGCTCGCACCAAGATGTCATCGACATGCTCTGGCGACACCCCCGGCAACGACAGCTGGCGGCGCCGGTCGCTCACGTCGGTGTGGCATCCGTGCACGCAGATGAAGCAGCACGAATGGCTGCCGCTGATGCCGATCGCGCGTGCGAAGGGCGTGTGGCTGTACGACTTCGACGGCCGGCGCTACCTCGATGCCATCAGCTCCTGGTGGGTCAACCTCTTCGGGCACGGGCATCCGTACATCAAGGCGCGCATCGCGAGTCAACTCGACCGCCTCGAGCACGTGCTCCTTGCCGGTTTCACCCATGCACCCGTGGTGGAACTGTCCGAGCGTCTGGCGGCGCTCGCTCCGGGAAATCTGGGGCACTGCTTCTACGCATCCGACGGTGCGTCGGCGACCGAGATCGCACTCAAGATGAGCTTTCACTACTGGCGCAACGTCGGCGCGCCGGCGAAGACGCGCTTCGTGCACCTGGCACACAGCTACCACGGCGAGACACTCGGTGCGCTTTCGGTGACCGATGTCGCACTGTTTCGGGACACGTACGCACCGCTGCTGCGCGCGCCGCAGAGCGTGCCCTCCCCCGATTGGCGCCTCGCGCCGGTGGCAACGTCGCCGCGCGAACATGCCATCGCCTGCGCCGCAGCCCTCGACGCGCACTTGCAGCAGCACCACGAGAAGACTGCTGCAGTCATTCTCGAACCCCTCATTCAATGCGCCGCCGGCATGGGCATGTATGATCCGGAATACCTGCGGCGCGCGCGTTTTCTCTGCGATCGATACGGCGTGCATCTCATCGCGGACGAGATCGCAGTGGGCTTCGGCCGGACGGGGACGTTGTTTGCCTGCGAGCAGGGCGGAATTGCGCCCGACTTTCTGTGCCTTTCGAAAGGGATCACGGGAGGCTATCTGCCCCTTTCCGTGGTGCTCACGACGCGCGCGGTGTACGAGGCGTTCTATGCCGACGAGACTGCGCGAGGATTCCTGCATTCGCATTCCTACACCGGGAACCCACTCGCCTGCAGTGCCGCGCTCGCGACACTCGATCTCTTCGAGCAGGACAATGTGCTCGCCGAGAATGCCGTGAAAGCGCAGGCGCTCTCGACGCTTGCCGCGCCGATCGCTGCCCATCCGCAGGTCGAACACTTCCGCCATCGCGGCATGATCTGGGCCTTCGACGTGAAGACCGAGGATCCGGCGTTCTCGCGACGTTTCTTCACGGAGGCACTGAAGCGGGAACTGCTGCTGCGACCGATCGGGACGACGGTCTATTTCATGCCCCCCTACGTGATCGCCGACATAGAGCTTGCGCTCCTCTGCGAGCGCACGCTGGAGGCGCTCGACGCAGCGCTTGGTCGGTAAGGCCGGAGACGAGGCAAGGCGCATGAAGACGGCGGCGCTGACCACGCTGATTCTTCTTTGCGTTCTCGCATTGCCGGAGTTCGCCGCAGCGGAAGACGCATTTCCGCTGCAGGAAGCGGCGAAAGCTGCGGGGCTCTCGCCGGACGCCGCCGGCATCTTCGTGCAGGACCCCGCAAGCGGGCGGGTCGTGTACGCCGTGGGCGCCGATCGCGAGCTCAATCCGGCCTCCACCATGAAGCTGCTGACGACCTACGCGGCGCTCGACATGCTCGGTCCGGCTTTCACCTGGAAGACCGAAGTCTGGGCCGACGGCACGCTGCAGGGCGACGTGCTGAAGGGCAACCTGGTCATCAAGGGCAGCGGAGATCCCAAGCTCACACTCGAGAACCTGTGGCTGATGTTGCGCGGGGTCCGCAACCGGGGGCTCAAGCATGTTCGCGGCGACCTCGTGCTCGACCGCAGCGCCTTCCAGGACGTCGATATAGATCCGGCACGCTTCGACGGAGATCCGACGCGCGCCTACAACGTCGGCCCGGACGCGCTCCTCGTCAACTACAAGGCAGTGCGGGTTCACCTGTTGCCCGACCCCGGGTCACGCGCCGTCAGAGTGATCCTCGATCCGCCGCTTGCCAATGTGCAGGTGGAAAACCGCATGACAGTCGGCGGCGGACCCTGCGGCGACTGGCGCGCGCTCATCGCGCCCCATCTCGAGGACGACGGCAAGAAGGCGCGCTTGAGCTTCCGCGGTGCGGTCCCCGCAAGCTGCGGCGAACGCAGCTTCTATCTCAGCGTGCTTGGTCACGCCCCGTACACGGGCGGGGTGTTCCGGTATCTGTGGGAAGAACTGGGCGGCACGCTGAGCGGGGTCGTGCGCGACGGCAGCGTCGGTGCGGCGGGCAAGCTGCTGTTCGCCTGGGAATCCCCCACGCTGGCGGAAGTGGTACGTGACATCAACAAGTTCAGCAACAACGTCATGGCGCGCCAGCTCTTTCTCACGCTGGGGGCGGAGGCGATGGGACCCCCCGCTACTCCCGAAAAATCCTCCCGTGCGATCCGCCAATGGCTGGACCAGAAGGGGCTGTCCTTCCCGGAGCTCGTGCTGGAGAACGGCTCGGGGCTGTCGCGCGTCGAACGCATCTCGGCACGGCATCTGGGCGAGGTACTCACTGCCGCTTATCGCAGCCCTGTCATGCCCGAACTGATGGCCTCGCTGCCGGTGGCGGCGGTCGACGGCACGATGCGCAAGCGGCTCCGGGGCGGGGGCGTCGCCGGCCAAGCCCACCTCAAGACCGGGTCACTCGACGGCGTGAAGAGCGTCGCCGGCTACGTGCTGGACGCGCAGGGGCGCCGCATGGTGGTGGTCTGCATCGTGAACCATGTCGGGACGAATATTGCTGCCGGTGTGCTGCAGGATGCGCTGCTGAGCTGGGTCTATCAGAGACCCTGAGGCGTGGATTCCCGGAACCGCTTCGAAACCCCGCGGCCGGCGCGTGGTCTTATCGACGTCCGTCAAGCGCTGCAGTTTGCGCGCGACAGTCAATGGAATATTATTTCAGTTGTATGCACGCGCGCTTCTTGCAGTGAGCCAAAGAAAGATGAACAAGCTGAAGCTGGTCGCAGCCGTTCTTGCGGCGCTGGCTACCCTCCCGGTGACCTTGGTGGCGAGGGCCGACGACAGTCCTGCCGACCCCTCGGCGTGGGGCTCCTATCGCGGATTGCGCGTACCGTCCTCGGGCAGCGAGTTCCGGTTGCCGCGCAGTCTGCTGTCGGCGGAGCCCAAGAGCAGTTTCACGGTCGATGCGGCGGGCGCGAACAACGAGGGCGGCATGCTTCGTTTCCACTATTCGCCGAGCTTCAGGGATGCCGCCAAGGAGTCGAGCTTGAAGGCGGCGCAGTCTGCCGTCGGCGGACGCAGCGGGTTTTCGCTCTACGGCCAGCTGGGCGATCCGCGCTTCGGCCTGAAAGGCGTCGACGGCGTCGCGGGGCTCGTGCCTTCCGACCGGCCCGGCGGCTTCATCCTCGATCCGCAGCGGGACTTCCGGCGCAATCCGGGCGTCTCGCTGGGAGTTGGCTACGACTTCTGAGAGCCCCAGTCCAAATCGTTCGAAGGCCCGCTCGAGCGGGCCTTTCTATTTCTGGCTGGGATCCAGCCCGAGATCACCCCAGATCGCATCGATCCGCGCTTTGACCGTCTCGTCCATGCGGATCGGCGTGCCCCAGTTGCGACCGGTCTCACCCGACCACTTGTTGGTGGCGTCGATGCCCATTTTCGAGCCCAGGCCGGAGACGGGGCTGGCGAAATCCAGGTAATCGATCGGGGTATTCTCCACCAGCACGGTGTCCCGTGCCGGGTCGACGCGGGTGGTCAACGCCCAGATCACTTCCTTCCAGTCCCGGACATCGACGTCGTCGTCGACGACGACGATGAACTTCGTGTACATGAACTGCCGGAGGAAGGACCACACGCCGAACATCACCCGCTTGGCGTGACCGGGGTACTGCTTCCTCATGCTGACGACGGCGAGCCGATAGGAGCAACCCTCGGGCGGCAGATAGAAGTCGCTGATCTCGGTGAACTGCTTCTGCAGCACTGGCACGAACACCTCGTTCAGCGCAACACCGAGCATGGCAGGCTCGTCGGGTGGTTTGCCCGTATAGGTGCTGTGATAGATCGGGTCCGGCCGCATCGTGATGCGCGTCAGCGAAAACACCGGAAACCGCTCCTGCTCGTTGTAGTAGCCGGTGTGGTCGCCGAACGGTCCTTCGAGCGCCGTGTCGTCCGGCCGGATCTCGCCTTCGAGGACGATCTCGCTCGATGCCGGCACCTGCAGTTCCGATCCGATGCATTTCACGAGCTCGGTCTTGGAGCCGCGCAGGAGCCCGGCGAACTGGTACTCCGAAAGCGTATCGGGCACCGGGGTGACGGCACCCAGCATGGTCGCCGGGTCCGCACCCAGGGCGACCGCGATCGGGAAGGGCTCGCCGGGATGCGCCAGACAATGGTCGCGGAAATCGAGCGCGCCGCCGCGATGGGCGAGCCAGCGCATGATGACCCGGTTCGGACCGATCACCTGCTGGCGGTAGATGCCCAGATTCTGCCGTGGCTTGTGCGGGCCGCGGGTGACCACCAGTCCCCAGGTGATGAGGCGTCCGGCGTCGCCCGGCCAGCAGGTCTGGATCGGCAGCCGGCCAAGATCGACGTCACTGCCTTCCCAGACGACTTCCTGACACGGCGCGCGGCTGACCTCCTTCGGCGCCATGTTGAGCACCTGCTTCAGCACCGGGAGCTTGTCCCAGGCGTCCTTCAGCCCCTTCGGCGGTTCCGGTTCCTTGAGATACGCCAGCAGCTTGCCGACTTCGCGCAGCGCCGCCACCGACTCCTCGCCCATGCCGAAGGCAACCCGCCGTGCGGCACCGAAGAGGTTGGCGAGCACCGGCGTCGTGTGCCCCTTGGGATGCTCGAAGAGGATCGCCGGTCCCCCCGCGCGCAGCACGCGATCGCAGATCTCCGTCATCTCCAAGTACGGGTCGACTTCGACCGCGATGCGTTTCAGCTCGCCCTTGCGTTCGAGCTGTTCGATGAAGTCGCGGAGGTCGCGGTAGCGCATGCCGGCGTGACGGGGTCAGTCCCGCGCCAGGTAGTCGAGCGCGATGCCGACGAACACCGCGGCGCCCACCCAGTTGTTGTGCAGGAACGCCTTGAAGCAGCGTGCGGGATCGCGGTCGTGGATGAGGCAATACTGATGGGCGACGAGACCTGCAGCGACGACAAGCCCGCCGAACCACAGGAAGCCACGGCCGAGGGATGCGCCCACGGCGGCGAGCAGGCCGAGAAAGAGCGCGTGCGAGGCCATGATCGCCGCCACGTCGAAGCGGCCGAAGGTGATCGCCGCGGTCCGGATGCCGATCTTGAGATCGTCTTCGCGGTCGACCATGGCGTATTCGGTGTCGTACGCGATCGACCAGAAGACGTTGGCGACGAGCAGCACCCACGCCAGCGCCGGCACCGTTCCGGTCAGCGCCGCGAATGCCATCGGGATGCCAAAGCCGAAGGCGATGCCGAGATACGCCTGCGGCAGAGGAAAGAACCGCTTCGTGAACGGATAGGAGGCCGCCAGCAGCACGGCCACGAGCGACAGCGCGATGACGAGACGCCCGAAGGGCAGAACGAGCACGAAGGCAACGAGCGCGAGTCCCGCCGCCAGCGTGAGGGCTTCCCGTGCCGAGACCTTGCCTGCCGCCAGCGGACGGTTGCGCGTGCGGGCCACGTGCGGATCGAAATCGCGATCCGCGAAATCGTTCACCGCACACCCGGCCGAGCGCATGAGCACCGTGCCGACGATGAAGACGAGGACGGTCGCGGCGTCCGGCCGCCCTTCCCCGGCGATCCACAACCCCCACAGCGTCGGCCACAGCAGAAGCAGGATGCCGATCGGACGGTCGAGCCGCAGCAGCCGCTGGTAGTGCCCGAGACGTTCGCCGAGCGTCACCGGGGCAGCTCCAGAATCGTCGGCAGGAACACCTCCGTCACCATGAGCGGAACTGCCTCGCGCAGGAAGATCGAGCGCCGCGCCCACAACACGTTCGGACGCAGTTCCAGCCGCGCCGTAGCGCATTCGAACAGCGGGTGGTGGCGTCCGATCGCGCGAAACGCGAGCGGCGTGCGCTCGATGCGCGGATCAGCGAACAAGGCCGCTCCGAGTGGTCGCGCCCCCAGACCGCCGACCCAGCGCCACGGACCCTTCAGCCCCCCGCGGCGGACCACGCTGTGCGCAAAGACGACCGGTGTGTCCGCGCAGCAGAGAAACACCTCGCGCGTCGTCAGCCATTCGCCGGCACGCGCGCGCAGCAGCCAGCGCTCGTCGCTCAGGCTCGGGCGCAGCACCTGGCGCACCGGCTGCAGCTGGAATGCAGCACAGCGTTCCTGCAGGCGGCGCGTGAGCGATCCGCGGTCCACCAGCCACGGGTGGTAGCTCTTGGCATGGGGCGGTACGTACGGCAGCCATCCGGCGAGCGCAGCGGGGTTGTTCAAAGGGATTCGGCGGAAAAGTCTCGATTATGCCAAAGCTGTCGCGGATACCTGCCGCGCGGGCAAGAGGTGCTCCGCACCGCCGCCTCATGCCTTCAGGTAGTCGTGGCGCCCCGGAAACCACCGCTCGAGATGGCGCTCGGCGAGTTCGGGGTGACGCCGCAGCAATGCGTCGGCAACGTCGCGCGCAGCGGCGACGAGATCGGCGTCGGTGTCGAGATCGGCGAAGCGCAACAGCGGCAGGCCGCTCTGGCGCGCGCCGAGAAACTCACCGGGGCCGCGCAGCGCGAGGTCGCGACGCGCGATCTCGAAGCCGTCGCTCTGTTCGTAGACGATCTTCATGCGCTCGCGCGCCTGCGGCGACAAGGGCCTCTGATAGAGCAGGATGCACACGCCGGCGGCCGTGCCGCGGCCGACACGCCCGCGCAGCTGGTGCAGCTGGGCGAGTCCCATGCGTTCCGCGTGCTCGATCACCATGAGCGTTGCGTTCGCCACGTCGACGCCGACCTCGATGACCGTGGTCGCGACCAGGAGCTGCACGGCGTTGCCCTGAAAGGCATCCATCACCGCGGCCTTCTCCGCCGGCGGCAGGCGACCGTGCACGAGGCCGACGCGAAGCTCCGGGAACGCCTGCCGTACCCACTCGAACGTTTCCAGCGCCGTCTTGAGCTGCAGCGCTTCCGATTGCTCGATCAGCGGACATACCCAGTACGCCTGGCCGCCGGCAACACAGGCATCGCGCACGCGCGCAATCACGGCGTCACGCTTGCGCTCGTCGACGAGCTTGGTCACCACCGGCGTTCGGCCCGGCGGCAGTTCGTCGATCACCGACACATCGAGGTCCGCGTAGTAGCTCATCGCCAGCGTGCGCGGAATCGGCGTCGCGCTCATCATGAGCTGGTGCGGCTGCAGGCCCGCGCGCTGCTCTCCCTTCTTGCGCAGGTTGAGGCGTTGCTGCACGCCGAAACGATGTTGTTCATCGACGATGGCAAGCCCGAGGTTGGCGAATGTCACGGCGTCCTGGAAGAGCGCATGGGTGCCGACGGCCACCGCGCACTCGCCGCTTTCGATGGTGGCGATCGCGGCGCGGCGTGCCGGCGCCCTGAGGCTGCCTGCGAGCCAGACGACATTGACTCCCAGCGGTGCCAGCCATTCGGCGAACTTGCGGTAATGCTGTTCGGCGAGGATCTCGGTGGGCGCCATCACGGCCACCTGACGACCGTTTTCAATCGCCTGCAACGCGGCGATGGCGGCGACGATGGTCTTGCCGCTGCCGACGTCACCCTGGAGCAGGCGCTGCATCGGCACCGGGCGCGCGAGATCGCGTGCGACATCGTCGACCGTGCGTCGCTGCGCGCGGGTCAAGGCGAACGGCAGTGCGCCGATCAGCTTGGCCGCCAGTGAGCCGCGCGGCGGCAGCGGGGGTGCGCGCATCGCTTCGCGTTGCTGCCGGGCGTGCCGCAGCGAGAGCTGCTGGGCCAGCAATTCGTCGAACTTGACGCGCCGCCACGCCGGATGGCTGCGCGTTTCGAGGCTCGCCTGCGCGGTTGCCGGCGGCGGGCTGTGCAGCAGCCGCACGGCGTCGTCGAACGGCACCAGCGCGAGCCGTGTGCGCAGCGCGGCTGGCAACGTGTCCAAAAGATCGCAACGGGCGAGGCTTTCGCGCACCAGACGACGCAAGGCGTCCTGCGAGACGCCGGCAGCCGCCGGATAAACCGGGGTCAGGCCGCTCGGCAGCGGCGTGCCCTCCGCCACGACGCGGTAGCGCGGGTGGATCATCTCCGCGCCGAAGAATCCGGGGCGCATTTCGCCGAAGCAGCGCACGCGCACGCCGGGCGCGAGCTGTTTCACCTGGCTCGGGTAGAAGTTGAGGAAGCGCAGGCAGAGCACACCGGTGGCATCCTGCACGCGCGAGACGAGCTGGCGCCGCGGCCGGAAGACGACCTCGGTGGCGACGACTTCACCCTCCACCAGCACGGAAACCCCCTCGCGCGCTTCGCCGATCGGCTGCAGTCTCGTCTCGTCCTCGTATCGCAGCGGCAGGTGCAGCAGCGCGTCGGACAGACCCCTGATCCCGAGTTGCCGCAGGCGCGCGCGCAGGGCCCGCGCCACGCCCGGCAGCTCAGTCGTTGCCGCCCCGTCGTCAGCCGCAGCGACGGGGGTCGCGGTGGACGCGGAACGACGCTGCGTGGGCGGCTTGGCGCGCGCAGCGCGCACGGCAGTCTCCGGTGGGGTCATGGGCTCGTGCATGTTATGCGCAACGCTCACGGCGGGACAACTCGCGGGTGCGGCGTCGCCCGCGAAGGTGCGCTATCATGCGCCGCACGCCCGCTTGTCCCCCCGCAGATCCCCACGCTGAACCCGACGGTCCCGGACGATGCACGCCGCCGCGAAGCAGGTCGAAGCGACGAACTCTCCCGAGCGTCCGAAGCAGGCGCTCGCGACACTCATGCTGGGCGCGATGGGCGTGGTCTACGGCGACATCGGCACCAGCCCCCTCTACACCCTGAAGGAAGCCTTCACCGGCCACCACAGCGTCGATGTCACGCACGACAACGTGCTCGGCATCCTCTCGCTCGTGTTCTGGTCGATCATGATCATCGTGACGCTCAAGTACGTGACGATCATCATGCGCGCCGACAACCGCGGCGAGGGCGGCATCATGGCGCTCACCGCGCTCGTCCTGCGCGCAACGCAGGATCCCAGACGGCGCTGGACCCTGATGGTGCTCGGCCTCTTCGGCGCCGCGCTCTTCTACGGCGACAGCATGATCACGCCGGCCATCTCCGTGCTCTCGGCCGTCGAGGGTCTGGAGGTCGCCACACCCGCGTTCAAGCGCTACGTGGTGCCGGTGGCCATCGCCGTGCTGATCGGGCTCTTCGCCGTGCAGCGCCATGGCACCGCACGGGTCGGCGCGCTGTTCGGGCCGGTGATGCTGATCTGGTTCTCCACTCTGGGATTGCTCGGGATCTGGAACGTGCTGCGCTATCCCGAAGTGCTGACCGCCCTCAACCCGGTGTATGCCATCCAGTTCTTCACGTTCAACGGCTGGCACGGCTACTTCGCGCTCGGTTCGGTGGTGCTGGCGGTGACCGGTGCCGAAGCGCTGTATGCGGACATGGGCCACTTCGGGCGCGATCCGATCCGCTACGCCTGGATCTCGTTCGTGCTGCCGGCGCTGCTGCTCAACTACTTCGGACAGGGCGCGCTGATCCTGAACGACCCGAGTGCCGTAAGGAATCCCTTCTACCTGCAGGTGCCATCGCTGGCGCTGTATCCCTTGCTGGTGCTCGCCACCGCCGCCACCGTCATCGCGTCGCAGGCCGTCATCTCGGGGGCGTATTCGCTCACGCGACAGGCGATCCAGCTCGGCTACTGTCCGCGCATGAACGTGATGCAGACCTCGGAGCACGAGATCGGACAGATCTATCTGCCGTGGATCAACTGGATGCTGCTCTTCGCGATCGTCGCGCTGGTGATCGGCTTCGGCTCGTCGAGCAATCTCGCTGCCGCGTACGGCATCGCGGTCACAGCGACGATGGCGATCGACTCGATCCTGGCGTTCGTGGTGATGCGCTTCCTGTGGGGCTGGCACGTCGCGCTGGCGCTGCCGCTCGCCGCCGCGTTCCTGTTCATCGACATCGTCTACTTCACGTCGAATGCCATCAAGATCGTCGAGGGCGGATGGTTCCCGGTGCTGATCGGGATTGGCGTTTTCATCCTGCTCGCGACCTGGCACAAGGGGCGTCAGATCCTCTTCGATCGGACGCGCCCCGGTGCCATTCCGCTCGAGCCCTTCATCCAGAGCATCGCCGTGCACCCGCCGACGCGCGTGCCGGGCACCGCCGTTTTCCTGACCACGAGTCAGGAAGGCGTGCCGCATGCGCTGCTGCACAACCTGAACCACAACAAGGTGCTGCACGAGCGCATCGTGCTGCTCACGGTGACCACCGAGGAAGTGCCGCGCGTGGCGGATGCCGATCGCGTGGAGATCGAGACCAAGGAAGCCGGGTTTCACCGCGTGAAGGTCCGCTACGGATTCAAGGATGAGCCCGACATCCCGTACGCGCTGGAACTCGCCTCCGCCAAGGGGCTCAAGTTCGAGCCGATGGAAACTTCGTATTTCCTGAGCCGGGAGACGCTGATTCCGACCGTGGCGCCCGGCATGGCGCTGTGGCGCGAGAAGCTCTTCGTGACGATGGCGCGCAATTCCGCCAGCGCCACCGCCTACTTCAAGCTGCCGACCAATCGCGTCGTCGAGCTCGG
>JAEUMW010000189.1 GCA_016791345.1 Betaproteobacteria bacterium
GCTGACGCGCCTGCTGCTGGGTCTGGGCCTGCGCATCTTCTCGATGCACCCGGCGCATCTCCTCTCCGTCAAGCAGCAGGTGCTGAAGACGGACCTCGAGGTGTGCACGCCGATCTCCGGCAAGATGCTGCGCGCCGACGACCCGGAGCGCATCCGCGAGTTGATCGAGCGCCTGAACGTCTGACGCGCGAGGTCACGCGCGTGCGTCTCACCACCGAGCAGTTGCCGCGGGATCTCAGGCGCGGCGTGCAGCCGCTCTACACCGTTTACGGCGCGGAGACGCTGCTTGCGATCGAGTCCGCCGACCGCATCCGTGCTAGCGCGCGCGCCGCGGGATACAGCGAGCGCGAACTGCTCAGCGCGGAATCCGGATTCAACTGGGCCGACCTGCGCACGGCGAGCCAGAGCCTGTCGCTCTTCGGCAGCCAGCGGCTGATCGAACTGCGCATCCCGACCGGCAAGCCGGGGTCCGAGGGCGCAGCAGCCATCGAAGCGTACGCCCGCCAGCTGCCGCCGGACACCGTCACCCTCATCGTGCTGCCGGAGATGGACTGGCGCGCGGTGAAGGCGGCGTGGTTCGTCGCGCTGGAGGCGGCCGGCGTGCTGGTGGCGGCAAACCCGGTCGCCCGCGCCGATCTCCCGCGCTGGATCGGCGAGCGGCTCGCCGCGCAGGGTCAGAGCGCCGACGAGGCGACGCTCAGGTTCATCGCCGACCGCGTCGAGGGCAACCTGCTCGCCGCGCGGCAGGAGGTGGAAAAACTGGGACTCCTCTGTCCGCCCGGTCAGCTCGAGTTCGCCGACGTGGAGCAGGCGGTGCTCGACGTCGCCCGCTACGACCCCTTCGCACTCGGTGAAGCGCTCTTCGCCGGCGACCTCGCGTTTCTCGCCCGCATGCTGCGCGGCCTCGAAGCGGAGGGAGTCGCCGCCCCGATGGCTTTGTGGGCAGTCGCCGACGAGGTCCGCACCGTAGTGAACGTCGCTACCGGTCTCGCCCGCGGGCAGACCGAGTCCGCCGCCCTCAAGGCGGCCCGCGTCTGGGGACCGCGCCAGGCGCGGGTGGCGCGTGCCGCGCGCAGCGTTCCGCTCGCCGTGCTGGAGGACGCGCTCATGGCGGCGGCGCAGATCGATCTCGTCGTGAAGGGCTTGCAGCGCGGCGACGCCTGGCGCGAACTGGGGCGGTTGACGCTCGCGCTGGGGCGCGCCGTCACCGAGCGCGGGCCCCGCTCCGCGCCGCGGCCGGGCTAGAATGGGCACTGCTGCAATCGGGGAACGAGCATGGATGTGCAGACCTACATGCAGGGCGTCGGCAAGGCGGCACGGGCGGCCGGCCGTGCCATGGCGAAAGCGGACACGCGCGCCAAGAACGGCGCGCTGCTCGCCATGGCCGAGGCCATCGTCCGCGACGAGCAGCGGCTGCTCGCTGCCAACGCCGAGGACGTCGCCGCCGCGCAGGCCCGCGGGCTGGAGCCCGCGCTCATCGACCGCCTCACGCTGTCGGCCACAGGCGTGCACGGCATGGCCGAGGGCTTGCGGCAGATCGCCGCCCTGCCCGATCCGATCGGCGAAATCACGCACCTGAGCTTCCGCCCGTCCGGCATCCAGGTCGGTCGCATGCGCGTGCCGCTGGGGGTCGTCGGCATCATCTACGAGGCGCGCCCGAACGTGACCGCGGATGCAGCCGGGCTCTGCCTCAAGGCAGGCAACGCCACCATTCTGCGCGGGGGATCGGAAGCGATCCGCTCGAACCAGGCAATCGCGGCCTGCGTGCACGGGGGCCTGCTGGCAGCGGGCCTGCCGCAGACTGCGGTGCAGGTGATCGAGACCACGGACCGGGCGGCGGTCGGCGAACTGCTGCGCATGGACGATTGTGTAGACGTGATCGTGCCGCGCGGCGGCAAGGGACTGGTCGAGCGCGTCATGGCGGAGTCGCGCATCCCGATGATCAAGCACCTGGACGGCGTGTGCCATGTCTACATCGACGATCACGCGGACATGGACAAGGCGGTGCGCATCGCCGACAACGCGAAGACGCAGCGCTACGGCACCTGCAACACGATGGAGACGCTCCTCGTCCACCGCCGCATCGCCCCCATCGTGCTGCCGCGGCTGGCCGCCATCTACCTCGCCAAGGGAGTCGAGTTGCGGGGCTGTGACACCGCGCAGGGGCTCGTGCCGGAGATGAAGCCGGCGACGGAGGACGACTGGTACGCCGAGTATCTCGCGCCGATCCTCGCCGTGCGCATAGTGAACGACCTCGATCAGGCGATCGACCACATCACGCGGTATGGCTCGCGCCACACCGACGCGATCGTCACCGAGGACCTGGGACGCGCCCGCCGCTTCCTGCGCGAAGTGGATTCGAGCTCGGTGATGGTGAACGCCTCGACCCGCTTCGCCGACGGCTTCGAGTACGGCCTCGGCGCCGAGATCGGCATCTCCACCGACAAGATCCACGCGCGTGGTCCGGTCGGGCTCGAAGGGCTGACGTCGCTCAAGTTCGTCGTCCTCGGCGACGGCGAGATCAGGCAGTAGCTGCACCTCTTCGGTCAGGCAGAACTTTCGCCAACCAGCGCCAGTCGCAGCTTGTTGCTGCCCACGGAGACGCACATGGGTCGATTCGGTTGGACCACGCTCCTTGCCCTGATGCCGGTCACCCTGCAGGCCGCCCCCGACAGGCCCGACCCGAACTACATCGCGCGCATCTCGCTCTCCGTGGTGAAGGTGCACGCCCACTCCGCCCAGGGCAAGACGGGCTTCGGTTCCGGGGTCATGGTCGGCCCGGGTGAAGTGGCGACCAACTGTCACGTGACGCGTGACGCCGAATCGATCAGCGTGCGCAAGGGTGGCATCTGGCTCGCCGTGCAGGCGCAACGCGCCAACCCGGGCCGCGACCTGTGCTTGCTGACCGTGCCCGCCACATCGCCGATCCCGGTCGCACCGATGCGCAGCGTGAGCGAAACTGCGGCGGGTCAGACGGTCTATGCGGTGAGCTTTCCGGGCGGCGCCGGCTCCATGTTCGCGAGCGGCAGAATCCACGGCCTGCACGGCTTCGATGGCTCGCGCGTGATCGAGACCACGACCGGGTTCAACCTGGGGTCGAGCGGCGGTGCATTGTTCGACGACGAGGGTAGGCTCCTGGGCCTTACCACGTTTCGCGCGCGCGGCAGCCGCGACAACCACTTCTATGCGATTCCATCCGACTGGATCGAAGAGCTGCGCCAGCAGCCGGCACAGCCGGTCGCACCGCTCGGCACGGTATTACAGCCGTTCTGGAGCGAGGCCAGGGCGCGTCAGCCGCACTTCCTGCAGGCGGTTCCGCTGGAATCCGAAGAGGACTGGGAAGGGCTGCAGCGGGTCGCCGGACAATGGTCGCGGGTCGATCCGGCCGACGCGGACGCGTGGTACTTCCTGGGTCGCGCTCAGGTGAAACTGAATCGCCCCGACGCGGCCGTGCCGGCGTTCCAGCGTGCGGTGGAACTGAATCCGGAATTCGGCCGCGCTTGGCTCGAACTGGGGCTGCTCTACGCGCGGCTCGGTCGCACTGCCGAGCTGGAGCGCGTGCGCGTGTCCCTGATGTCGGTGGACGAGGATCTCGAACAGGAACTCGTCGGCGCACTCGGCGGTATCTGAGTCTTCCGCCCGATTCCCGGCGCAGCCGCCGTATCGCTCATTCGGGCGCGCTGCTCGCGTGATCCGCGATGCGGATCATGCGCTCGGCGTCCGTGATCCACACGATGCCATCGCCGCGCTGACCGGTCGAGGACACCTCGACCAGCACCTGCAGTATGCCCTCGACCATTTCGTCCGGAGCCACGATCTCGATGCGCACCTTCGGGCTGAACTCGGTGAGTTCTTCGCGGATGCTCTTGCGTTCGGCGTCGGTCGAACGACTGCAGCCCTCCACCCTGATGACGGTCATGCCCGGAAAATCCTTCACGTGCCGAAACGCGCGGCGAATCTTGGGCACCCGGGACGGCTGTACGACGGCCTTGATCTCCTTCATGAACGGCTCTCCTTGCATCTGCTGCTGATCTCGGCCTAGGCCTCGATCTTCTTCTCTTCGAACATCCGGTAGAGGACCGGCAGCACCACCAGCGTGAGCAACGTGGAAGTGATCAGTCCACCGATCACCACCACGGCCAGCGGCCGCTGCACTTCGGAACCCGGTCCGGTCGCGAACAGAAACGGAATCAGCCCCAGCATCGCCACCGTGGCCGTCATCAGCACCGGTCGCAGGCGCTGCGTGCAGCCCTCCACGATTGCCGCCCGCGTACCCAGTCCTTCCTCGCGCAGATTGCGAATATAGGACACGAGCACGACACCGTTCAGCACCGCGATACCCCAGAGCGTGATGAAGCCGACCGATGCGGGAACGGAAAGGTACTCACCGGTGCCAAGCAGGGAAAAGATGCCGCCGATCGACGCGAACGGCAACACCAGAATGATGATCGCAGCGTAGCGCACCGAGTTGAAGAGCAGGAACAGCAGGAAGAAGATCGCGGCGATGGTGATCGGGATGATGATCATGAGCCGCTGGCTCGCGCGCTGCAGATTCTCGAACTGGCCGCCCCACGAGAAGTAATAGCCTTCGGGAAGCGCGATCTTCTCCTCCGCAGCCTTCTGCAGTTCGGCCACGAAACCGCCCAGGTCGCGCCCATGCACGTTGGCCCCGACCACGATGCGCCGCTTGGCCGTCTCGCGGCTCACCTGGGCGGGTCCCTCGCGCACCTCGATCGTGGCGAGATCCTTGAGCGGGATCAGCGCACCGTTGGGAGAGCGCACGAGGATCTGCGCGATCTTGTCGGCATTGTTGCGAAACTCCGGCGGGAAACGCACCGCGGCAGAGAAGCGACGCTCGCCTTCGTAGACCTCCGTCGCAACGCGTCCCTGGATCGCCGTCTCGATGATGTCGTTGATGTCCGCGACGTTGATGCCGTGACGGGCGATGGCCTTGCGGTCGATCTCGACGGTGAGGTATTGCTGGCCGCTCACCCGCTCCAGGCGCACGTCTGCGGCGCCGCGAATCGTGCCGAGCAGCTGTACGACCTCGTCCGCCTTTTCCTTCAGCACGTCGATGTCGTCACCGAAGATCTTGATGGCGACGTCGGATCGCACGCCGGTTACGAGCTCGTCGACGCGATCCGAGATCGGCTGCGCCATGATGATCTGGACACCCGGCAGCACCTGGAGTTTCTCGCGAATCGCCGCGGCCACATCATTCTGGTCCCAGCCCTCCGGCAGTTCGGACTCGACCTTCACGGTCGCGATCGGCGTCGATTCGTTTTCCGGCTGCGGATCGGTCGGGTTCTCGCTGCGGCCCAGTTGCGAGACGACCATCGCCACCCCCGGAACCTCCTTCACGAGGCGCATCGCCTCGGTTTCCAGCTTGATCGATTCCTCGAGCGACATGTTGGTCACCCGGTTGATGCCGGGCACGATCGCACCTTCCTTCATCTCGGGAATGAAGGACGTGCCGAGCAACGGAAACGCGCCCACGCTCAGCACGAGCAGCATCACGCCGCCGAACACCACCGTGTACGGCCGCCCCAGCGCCCAGTTCAGCACGCGCAGGTAAGGCTCCTTCACCAGCCGCACCAGACGCGTGTCGTGCTCCGCGCCGCCCTTCAGGAAATACGAACACAGGACCGGAGAAAGCGTCAGCGAAAGCACGAGAGAGACGAACATCGCAATCGCGATGACATAGGCGAGAGGGGCGAACATCTTGCCCTCCATGCCCTGCAGCGTCATCAGGGGAAGAAAGACGAGGCAGATGATGCCGACACCGAAGAGCACCGGTGTGCCGACCTCCACCGCCGCACGCAACACGACGAGACCCCGGCTCTCGCCGCTCCCCTTCGCTTCGCCCAGGTGCCGGAACGTGTTCTCGACCACCACCACCGAGCCGTCGACCATCATGCCGATGGCGATGGCAAGCCCGCCGAGCGACATCAGGTTCGCGGACAGGTCGAACTTGTTCATGGCGATGAAGGTGACGAGCGGTGTCACGATCAGCGTGGCGACGACGATGAGGCTGGAGCGCAGGTCGCCGAGGAACAGGAAGAGCACGATGACGACGAGCACGATGCCTTCCATCAGCACCTTCGTGACCGTCCAGATCGCCGCGTTCACGAGATCCGTCCGGTCGTAGTACGGCACGATCCTGAGCCCGTTCGGCAGCATCCCCTTTTCGTTGATCTCGGCCACCCGCTTCTTGACGCGCGTCACGATGTCCTTCGCGTTGCCGCCGCGGATCATCAGCACGATGCCGCCCACCGACTCGGTATCGCCGTTCTTGATGACCGCGCCGAAGCGCACGGCATGGCCGAGCGACACCTGCGCCACGTTGCGCACGAAGACCGGCGTGCCGTCCTGCTCCTTGAGCACGATGTTGGCGATGTCCTCCAGCGAACCGATGAGGCCGATGCCGCGCACGAGATACTGTTCGGCGTCCCGGCGCAGCACGCCGCCACCGGCGTTGGCGTTGTTGTTGGCGAGCGCCTTGGTGACGTCCTCGAGCGTGACGCCGTAGTGCCGCAGACGGTTGGGATCGACCAGCACCTGGTACTGCTTCTCGAGCCCGCCGATCGAGTTGATCTCGGCAACACCCGGAATGCCCCGCAACAGGGGACGCACGACCCAGTCCTGCACCGTGCGCCGCTCGATCAACTCCTGTTCCGTGAGCGGGGTCGCGCCGTCGTCGGAGCGCTCGAGCGTGTACTGATACACCTCGCCCAGACCGGTCGAGACCGGGCCCAGCACCGGTTTCACGCCGGGAGGCAGACGCTCGCCGACCTCGAGGAGGCGCTCCATCACGAGCTGCCGTGCGAAGTAGACGTCGGTATCGTCGGTGAAGACGAGCGTGATCTGCGAGAGCGCGTTGCGGTTCACCGAGCGCATCTCGGTGAGGCCCGGCAAACCCGTCATCGAGATCTCCAGCGGCACGGTGACGAAGCGCTCGACCTCCACGGGCGAACGGCCCGGCACCTCTGCGGCAATCTGTACCTGGACGTTGGTGACGTCCGGAAACGCGTCCACCGCAATCCGCCGCAGGGCGTCGATACCCGCCGCGACCAGTGCCACTGCGATCACGACGACGACGATGCGCTGCTTGAGCGCGGCGCGAATGACGGCCTCGATCATGGCTTGTTCGGACGTCCTAGCCCAGGATGCGCCGCTTGCGCTCGTTGTTGAGGTGGAAGGCGCCATCGACGACGATGGCATCGCCTTCCCCGAGGCCGTCCTTCAGGACGACGACCGATCCGCTCTCCTGACCAAGCGCGACCGGCACCAGCCGGAACTCGTTTTCTCCCGTGCGCGCGAAGACGTGATCGCGGTTGGCCTCGCGCACGACGGCGGTGATCGGCACCACCATCTGTTTCTGGGGAACGCCGCGAATGAGCAGATTGGCCAGCATGGCGGGCTTGATCGCGCGATCGGAATTGACGACGTCGGTGCGCACCTGCACGGTTCGCGTCGCTGGATTCACCGTGGAGCTGATGAAGATGATCTTGCCCGTGACCCGCCGCCCCGGCAGCGCCGGCAGTTCGATCCGCACCTCCTCGCCCATCTCGACCAGGTAAGCCTGCTGCTCCGGCACCTCGCCCTCGATCCACACGTGTTCGAGATCGGCGACCGTGAACATCGCGTCCGCAGGCTGTACCACCTGGCCCTGGTTGATCTGCCGATCGATCACGCTGCCGGACATCGTCGCGTTCACGGCGGCCACCGAGTCGATCTC
>JAEUMW010000190.1 GCA_016791345.1 Betaproteobacteria bacterium
CGCCGGCAGAGACACGCCCGATTGCGCAGCGCGTCCGGTACGCGGGCAAGCGTCGCGGCATCGATCACGATGTCGCGACACCAGCACGGCGTGTCGGTGCTGCCGGTGCGGGAGACGGCGCAGTCGTTCTCTCCGCCGCACAACGGGCAGCGGGGCGCAGACCAAGCGTGCAGCAGTTCCGGCGAAGGCGGGTGGTCGGACTCCACGAAATAGACCTGCTTGTGTCCGCGTGCCTCGTAACGTCGCGCTTCCGCCTCAGCGTCCACGCGCGTCGAGAAACTCGCCACGACGAAGCGATTGCCGTTGTCGTCGATGCGAAGCACGCTCCACACTCGCGGCGCGGATCCTGCGTCGTCTGGGGGATTTCGGCTCACAGCCTGTTCCAAAAGCGGGTCGATCACGTCGCAATTCTGCCAAAATCGTGACAGATCGGGGTACTCCCGACGCACCGCTCGCGGCGGCGAGACACCCGCCGTCGCGCGAGACGTGCAGCCGTGACATCAGGTCGGTGTCGGGTCCTGCGGGAGTGGCGCGGGCGCTTCGGACGGCGTCGACGGCTTCCTGAAGCGTGAGCGGAAGACGAAGTAGATGATCCAGGCGGCGATCCAGGTGGCAATGTAGACGCCGCCGGATCCGAACATCAGGAACTCAACCTGGGACTCGCGCGAAGCGAGGAGGACCCACACGAGCAGCAGCATCTGGCCGAGCAGCCACGGCAGGAGCGAATAGAACACCCAGCGTGCCTTGACCCAGCCGCGCACCCGGCTCGTGAACAGGAGCAGGATGGCGGGTCCGAACACCATCACGAGTTGCAGGTAACTGCCGATGACGTATCCCAGCATGTGCTCCGGCCCGATGCGGTTTGATTCGAGTACGGGTGGGCGGACTTTCGTCGCCCATGGTCGGGCGTCTGGCGCCGGAATGTGCCGGAAGAAAGGATCGTGCCCAGCTGGCGTGGGGATGGAAGTCCAAGGCCGAGAGGAGCGCCAGCATGCCGCTCGAAGCGGGATCGGCGATGCTTGCTGCGAGGTGCCGTTCCCCCGCCGCGCCGCGCAGCCAGGCCGCGACATCGCCCGCCGGCACCCGCTCCCATGGTGCTCTCGCATTCGCCGAAGCCGGCACCGCCGAACTGCGCGCCTGATCGGCGAAGGGGGGCGGTCGACAGCATCGTGGTCTCCAGGCGCACCGTTTACCTTAAGCTTACGGCTGACGGATACCGTGACCTCCAAGACCTCAGGCCGAGATCGCGCAGGCGTTGCTGTGGCGATCTCCGGCGATCGGTCCGCGCGCTGCTGCCTCGCACGGGCGCGCAGCACAGGGCTCCTTCCGCCTTCCACCCGTCCAATGTGCGCGTTGATCCGCCAACGGTTGAAAGGCATGGGAAACGGCGGTAGACAGCGGCGGTATCGGATTAGTTTGAACTTCTGGTGATGGCTATAATTTGCGTTTCAACCCTCTGATGGATCGACACTCTTGATGGCCAGATCGCGCGCCGAGACTGCCCCGCCGAGTGCGTCCCCGCCGAGAATCGCCGGACTCATCCGCGAGTCGTGGTGGCTTCTTCTGGTGGGCGCCTCCATCTATTTGCTGCTGGTGCTCGTCACCTATCACAAGGGGGATCCGGCGTGGTCGGTGAGCGCGACCTCCGACGTGGTGCGCAACGCCGGCGGGCGCCTGGGTGCATGGCTGTCCGACATCCTGCTCTATCTCTTCGGCATTTCGGCGTACTGGTTCGTGCTGTTCCTGCTGAACGCGGTGCGCTGGGGCTACGGGCGGCTCGAATCCGCGTCGTTCATCGATCGTCGCTCGGTAGCCGTCGCCGGGGTCGGCTTCGTGCTGCTCGTCTGCGCGAGCGCGGCGATCGAGCATCTGCGCCTGCACAGCCTGACGACACCGCTGCCGCTGGCACCCGGCGGCATCATCGGCACGCTTCTCGGCGACTGGCTGCGGAAGGGATTCGGCTTCATCGGCTCGACGCTCTTCCTGCTGATGCTGGCATTGATCGGCTTCTCGCTCTTTACCGGCCTGTCCTGGGTGCGCTTCATGGAGCGCCTCGGCGGCTGGATGGAGGAAGGCTACGCGTGGGCGAGCACGACTTACCGCGCCTGGCAGGATCGCCGTGCCGGCACCGTGGCGGTGGTCCGGCGCGAGGAGGTGGTCGAGGTCGTCAAGAAGAAGATCGTCGAGGAGCACGAGCCGCTGCGCATCGAGCCGCCGGTAGTCGAGATCCCGCGTTCGGAGCGGGTGGAGCGCGAGCGTCAGGTGCCGCTCTTCGAAGACCTGCCGGATTCGCCGCTGCCTCCCATTGCGCTGCTCGATGCAGCGGCGAAGGAAGTGGAGATGCTGTCGCCGGAGACGCTGGAATTTACCTCGCGGCTGATCGAAAAGAAGCTGCTCGACTTCGGCGTAGAGGTGCAGGTGCAGGCGGCGTATCCCGGCCCGGTGATCACGCGCTACGAGATCGAGCCCGCGGTCGGCGTGAAGGGCAGCCAGATCGTGAACCTGGTGAAGGACCTCGCACGCGCATTGTCGGTGGTGAGCATCCGCGTGGTAGAGACGATCCCCGGCAAGAGTTGCATGGGGCTCGAGATTCCGAATCCAAAGCGGCAGATCGTTCGCCTGTCCGAGATCGTCAGCTCCGAGGTCTACGCCGATGCGCCGTCGCCGCTCACGATCGCGCTCGGCAAGGACATCTCCGGCAAGCCGGTGGTGGCCGACCTCGCCAAGATGCCGCACGTGCTGGTCGCCGGCACCACCGGCTCCGGCAAGTCGGTGGCGATCAACGCCATGATCCTGTCGCTGCTGTACAAGGCGCCGCCCGCGCGCGTGCGGTTGATCCTGGTCGACCCGAAGATGCTCGAGCTCTCGGTGTACGAGGGCATCCCGCAGCTGCTGGCGCCAGTGGTCACCGACATGAAGCAGGCCGCCAACGCGCTGTCGTGGTGCGTTGCCGAGATGGAGCGGCGCTACAAGCTCATGTCGGCGCTCGGCGTGCGCAACCTGGGGGGCTACAACCAGAAGATCCGGGAGGCGGAAAAGAACAAGCAGCCGCTCACCAACCCGTTCACCATCACGCCGGATGCGCCCGAGCCGCTTGCCGAGATGCCGGTCATCGTCGTCGTGATCGACGAACTGGCCGATCTCATGATGGTGGTCGGCAAGAAGGTGGAGGAACTGATCGCCCGCCTCGCACAGAAGGCGCGCGCCGCCGGCGTGCATCTTGTCCTGGCGACGCAGCGGCCGTCGGTGGACGTCATCACCGGCCTCATCAAGGCGAACATTCCCACCCGCGTCGCCTTTCAGGTCTCCGCCAAGGTCGACTCGCGCACGATTCTCGACCAGATGGGCGCGGAAACGCTGCTCGGCCAGGGCGACATGCTCTATCTCGCGCCGGGCACCGGCATCCCGCAACGCGTGCACGGGGCCTTCGTCGCCGATCAGGAAGTGCACCGCGTGGTCGAGCACCTCAAGCAGGCCGGTGAGCCGCAGTACGTGGACGGTGTGCTCGACGGTCCCGAAGCCGAAGGCGATGGGGAAGGGGAAGGCGATGCGCTCGACGCCGAGGCCGATCCGCTTTACGATCAGGCGGTCGCGATCGTCCTCAAGACGCGGCGACCGTCGATTTCCCTGGTGCAACGTCATCTGCGCATCGGCTATAACCGGGCGGCGCGCCTGATCGAGCAGATGGAGCGCGCGGGCATGGTGTCGGCGATGGGAGCGAGCGGCAACCGCGAGGTGCTGGTGCCGGCGTCGGCCGACAGCCGTTGAAGCGGCGCGGGAATCGCCCGCCGCAAGTGCGGTCGAAGCACGAGTCCCGAAGCCATCGAGTGTCGCCATGCTGACCCGTCTTGCCGTTGCGTTCGGCCTCTGTTGCGCCGTCGCCTGCCCTGCGATCTCCTACGCCCAGCAGGTGTACAAGTGGGTGGACGAGAAGGGCGTGACGCACTATGGCGAGAAGCCACCCGGCGGCCGGCCGGCCCAGACCATCGACGCCACCCCGAGCGGCTATGTCCGCGATCCGGAGGAAGCCCCGGAATGCCACACGATTCGTTGCCAGTACGATCGCCTGCGGCAGCAGCGGATGCAGGACGAAGCACAGCAGCACGCGGAGGATCGCG
>JAEUMW010000191.1 GCA_016791345.1 Betaproteobacteria bacterium
GACACCATCGAGTTTGCCCGGGGGATCAGGAAGGCCTACGAGATGACCGACCCGCGGGAGACCCTCATCATCGTCACGGCCGACCACAGCCACGTCTTTACCATCGGTGGCTATCCGCATCGCGGAAATCCGATTCTGGGCAAGGTCTCCGAAGTGCCGCAGAAGGACGGCGATCCGGCAACGCTCTCCAAGGATCTGCTGGGCCTGCCCTACACCACGCTGACGTATGCCAATGGCCCGGGCTACACAGGCGCATCCAACGCGCAACCGGCCGGTCTCAAGACCTTCCCGCACAGTCCGGCCTCGTTTACCAACGGTGCCTTCCGGCCGGACCTGAACGGCGTCGACACGACCGTGCCGGCCTTCATGCCGGAGGCGGTCGTGCCGCTCAACTCGGAAACGCACGCAGGTGAAGACGTCGCGATCTACGCCTCCGGCCCGAAGGCGTATCTGGTGCACGGCGCGATGGAGCAGCACTGGATCTTTCACGTCATGAAGGAAGCGTTTGGCCTCTGACCCTTTCCTGACCGAGGGGCGCCATCGGGCGGCCCCTCCCGAAGCGGACTGTCGACAATGATCTGGAGAACCGTTACCGCCGGGATTGGTGTCGTGATGCTGGCCGCTGTCGCAGGAGTGACCCATGCGGGTGACGACGCGCCGGCACGGTCGATCGCGGCGAGATACGAGACGGTCGGCGTGGATGCAAACGGCCGTGTAACCGCGAAGTCCAACTGGTACCTCGTGCGCACGCCCGATCGCGTCGAGACCGCCGGCGAGGGGCGAGCGGAGATCTGGGATCGCTCGGAGCGTGGCGACGTCTCGATGCGGCGGCTCTTCCGCGACGAGCGTCTCATACTCGAATATCATGCCGGTGACTTGCGCGCGATGGGCATGGAGAGGGAGTGGCGCGCGCTCGGCAGCGTGATCGACCGCAATCTGCTGGCGAAGCTTGCGCGGGTGCGGGCGACCAGGGCGGCCGGTGGCCCCGTCGTCGTGTATCGAGGTGGTGCCGGCCACGACCGGATCGACGTGTGGTGGAACGAGGTGTTGGGCCTGCCGGCTCTCGTCAGGTGGACCGGCGAAGCGGGAAAGTACACGATCCAGCTCGTCGAAGCGCACGCCGCCGCACCACCCGGCTGGCCGCTCGCGAGCCGCTGGCAAGCCGACGAGTTCAGGGTGATCGACGCTGCCGACCTGGGCGACCTCGAGCACGATCCGGTGGTCAAGCGCATTCTGCGTGCAGATGCTTCCCGCAGGCCCGGCGATGCGTTCGCGCACAGACACGATTAACAGCCTGTTAAGGACGGGCCGACGCACGACGGACCACACACGCATTCGCGGCCACACTTGTGTCGCGGCAATGCGGCGCCCGGTTGCGGGGGTGGCTTGCCGCCGCCTGCGCGACACATTCCGGCAACGCAGAACGGATAAGGTGGAGAAGGCCATGAGGGCAGCTCAAGGAGGAGCAGCATGACATTCACAACGATCGACATCGACCCGACGCGTCGCTGTCTGGCCGGATGGGCAGCCGAACTCGACCTCACGAACGATCCCGAGGACGAAGACTTCGACGACGATGAGGACGAGGACGACGATTCCGACCGGCTGCAGCCCGGCTTCGATGCCGAGTGGCGCTGACGAAGGAGGGCGAGGGTGATCTGGCCGGCGCCAGTCCTTGAGGTCATGGAGGGCAGCCTTGGCAACGAAGCTGTCACATGAAGCGCTTATGCTTCCGCTTCTCCACCGTTATCCGCCATGACAGAGAAGCTCAAGATCGTCGGCGCGCTGGGCGAGGAAGCGCTCCTGCTGCCAACCCTCGTCAACGAAGCGCTGAGCGCAAACAACCGGGCGAAGTATCTCCTGTCGCTGCTGCAGACCGCGCGGGCGCGCGCTGACCGCCCCGACCGACCGTTCTCGAATCTGCGCGAGGAGCGGTTGGCGAGCGGCATCGATCAGACTGAACTCGACAGCGTCGTCGCGGGCAGCCGGCGCAACCCCGAAGCCCTCTATCTCATCCCGCACTCGGAGGAGATCGTCCACCGCGCGCTCGATGCCGTGCGCGAGATGATCGTCCCGCTCGAGGCCGTGGCGGACGGCGATGTCGCGCACGACTATCTGGCGCGCTTCCAGGTGCTCGCGGCGACGCCGGTTCCCGAGGACGACCTGATCGAAGGCGCGTGCATCGACGACATGACGCGTGTCGACCGCGATCGCGGTGACACGCTACACCTCCTGGTCATGGATCTGCACAAGGAACTGAATGTGCTGCAGGCCGCGCTCGCCACCGAGACCGTCGACGGCGCCATGACCTACGGCCTGGAGCCGGAAGACCGTGTGCTGGTGGCGGCCTTCATGCGCGGGGTCAACCGCACGGCGTCGCTCAAGTTCGATCACCCGGGACTGGGCACGACCGCGACGCGCGCGGGCAGTCTGGTCGTGATCCAGAACGATATCGGCACCACCGACGCTCACGTCATCGTGGTGCGCATCGCCGGGCTCGGCGTCACGACGCTCTACTCCGACGTGCACCTGCAGCGTCTGACCTTCCTCGAATCGCTGTTCGGCAACTGGAATGTCAGATGGGACGACATCCTCTCGCGCAAGGACAGCGCGATGGAGGATGGTCTCTATCACCTGTGCGTTGCGCGCTACGAGGCGCGCGATCGGGCCGACCTCGAAGCGTTCCTCGCGTTCCTCGGTTCGCGTCTCGTGTTCCTCATCGACTGGAACAAGGCGCGCAAACGGCTGCGCGGCCTGCTCGGCAAGAGCGAGGTGCAGGAGATCCTGAAATGGGCGGCCGACGAGGAGATCGGCCACATGGGCTTTCTCAAGTGCGGCGGCGACGAGCTGATCTACCGCGCGCTTGCCGTGGCGGCCAAGGGCGAGTACCGGCCCGGCATGCAGTTGCAGGATCTCTTGTCACGGGACCACGCGCGGCAGCTCGTGCAGTTTGTCTTCCGCACGGCGACGGAGGGACTGCGCCAGGGCACGCAGCTTTCGCTGATCGAGGACGAAGTCGCGGCAGAACTCGCGCGCTTCTTTCGCGGCGCCGAGGCGCGCCTGCTCGAGATGGCCGCGGACCACGCCGCGCTCGTCTGGGAAGTAGCCGCGGGGGTGCGCGACACGCTCATGCGCGGCCGCCTGCCCGACTGGCCGGAGCAGTTCCGGCGCAACGCGGTGCGGGCCAAGGCCTGGGAGTCGCAGGCGGACGAGCTCGTGCAGTCCGCGCGCGCGGCGCTTCGCCGCAGCAACTCGGGCGCATTCGTGTCGCAGCTCATCGAAGCGGCCGACGAGGCGGCCGACTGCCTCGAAGACGCGGCGTTTCGCCTGACGACGCTGCCCGAGGATGGCAGCGGTGATCTCTGCCGTCAGCTCGAAGGTCTCTCGCGGCTGGTGCTGTCCGCAGCGCAGGAATACGTCAAGGTCGTGGCGACGGCGCGGCTCGGCCGCGAAGGCATCCCGCGCGAGGACATGCAGGACTTCCTCGCGGGGATCTACCGCATCGTCGCCCTCGAGCACGAATGCGACGACGCCCAGCGCGCGACCGAAGCAGTGCTGGTGGCGAAGGCAAGCAGCTTTCGTGAACTCTACGTGCTGTCGGAGACCGGCAAGAATCTGGAGCAGGCCGCCGACGAACTCATGAGCGTCGCCCTCAGGTTTCGCGACCACGTGCTGGCCGAGGTGATGGCGTAATGAAGGAGTCCGCGATGAAGGAAAGAGCGTCGGGTCGCGCGTCTTCGGCCGTGTATCTGCTTGGCGGCAAGGGGCAACCGACGCGACTCGGCAGCGTCGATGAAATGGGCTTCAAGGCCTCCAATCTCGCCGCAATGGCGAGCGCCGGACTGCCAGTGCCGCAAGGTTTCGTGCTGTCGACGGGGTTCTGCCGAGACTACGAGGCAACGGGCGGGCGGGCGCCCGCGAACCTGCGCGAGGTGCTGGCAGAAGGCATCCGTCACATCGAACGCGAGAGCGCACTCGTGTTCGGTGGCCGGCGCAAGCCACTGCTGGTGTCGGTGCGCAGCGGCGCTCCGGTGTCGATGCCCGGCATGATGGAGACCGTGCTCGATGTCGGCGTGAACGACGAGACGGTGCAGGCGATGGTGCGCGCAACCGGCAATCCGCGCCTGGCGTGGGACTGCTACCGGCGTCTCGTCCAGAGCTTCGCCGAGGTCGTGCACGACTGCCCGCCGGCCCCGTTCGAGGCACGCCTCGCGCGCTGCCTCGACGACTGCGGTGCCGTCAGCACGCAGGAGATCGACTTTCGCAGCCTGTCGGCGCTGACTCACGATTTTCTTTCGCTCTTCGAGGAACAGACGGGGGCGCCGTTTCCGCAGGATCCGATGACGCAGCTCGAGGCGGCCGCACTGGCCGTATTCCGCTCCTGGCGCTCGCCCAGGGCGGCGAGTTACCGCCGGGCGCAGGGGCTCGACGACGCGATGGGAACTGCGGTGACGATACAGCGCATGGTGTTCGGCAATGCCGGGGGAATGTCCGGTGCCGGCGTCGCGTTCACCCGCGATCCCTCCACCGGCGAGAACACGCTGTACATGGACTTCCTGTTCAACGCCCAGGGCGAGGACGTCGTCGCAGGGCGGCGCACGGTCGGCGCGGAGCTGCCGCTCGGCCGGCTGCTTCCGGAAGCGGTCGACCACCTGGAGCGCGTGGCGCGCATCCTCGAGTCCCGCTTTCAGGACGCGCAGGAATTCGAGTTCACCATCGAGGACGGCGTACTCTATCTGCTGCAGACGCGCACCGCCAAGTGCACTCCGTGGGCCGCGCTGCGCATCGCGGTGGAACAGGTGGATGCCGGGCTGATCGAACCGCAGCAGGCGCTTACGCGGCTGGCGTCGATCGACCTCGACAGCGTGCAGCAGACGGATTTCGAGGATCCGCAGTCGATCGAGAAGCTCGCGTCGGCGACGCCTGCGGGCCTCGGCATCGCATCCGGGCGCATCGCGCTCGACGCGTCGACGGCAGTGCGCTGGGCGGCGACCGGCGATGACGTGGTGCTCGTGCGCGACGAGGCCGCAACGTCCGACATCGAGGGTATCGCGGCGAGCCGCGGCGTGCTGACCGCCGTGGGCGGGCGCACCGCGCATGCTGCCGTGGTGGCGCGCCAGCTCGGCAAGGTCTGTCTCGTGGGCTGCAGCGAGCTTGCCATCGACATGGCGGCGCGGCGCTGCCGCGTTGGCAGACGTGCGTTCGCCGAGGGCGACTGGGTTTGTCTGGACGCAAACGAAGGGCGCGTCCTGGCGGGGCGTCCGGCGCTCGTCGTGCGACGCCCGAGCGAATGGCTGCGGCGCGTCGAGGACTGGAAGGCCACTCTCCGGGAAACGGCGCAACCCGTCGCCCAGGCGCTGGCCTGAGGCAGAACGCCGCACCGGCCGTCACAGATCGGCGGCGCGGAACGCTTTCCAGTCTTCGACCACGGCGGGCACCATCTCGTCCGCGAGGCGCAGCAGATCGTGCTGCCAGCCGGCCTTGCTGCCGTATGCGATGAGTTCGTCCGCGATCGCCGAACCCTGGCGCCCGCCGGTGCGCAGATGGCTCCAGGCGACGACGTGCCCGAGCGTCACCATGAGCCGCTGCAACTCGTCGGTCTTCACGCCGCTGCCGATGAGCGAGATCTTGTCGGAGACGGGCTGTGCCTCCTTGAAAAGGAACGCCTTGCCTTCCATCTCGACCGCGCGCAGAAACGCGGGGGCAATGGCCTGGGCACGCCGCTGGACCTGTACGACACGGTCGGCTTCACTCTTCCATCGGGGCTGATCGAGCTTCAGATGCGGTTGCAGCGCCGACCTCGGCTGATGCTTGAGGTCGAGAAGAAGATTGCCGTCCGGTGAGCCGCGTCCTTCGATGAGCACCACGTAACGCTCGATGCCGAGACTGCCGGTTCCGGCGACGCGTCTCGCCGCGTCCAGGGGTTTGAAGAACCCCGGATCTGCCTGCTCCCGCGCAAAATCTCGCATGAACGCCATGACGCGCCGGCAATCCGCACGCGCTGCAGCGAGCGTGCGCTTGCCGTCGATCAGAAGCTTGCGCGTGCCGTGTTCGCGCGTGGTCCGGCTGTCCAGAAACTTCTTTCTGTCGCGGTGGCGGACGTTGTCCAGAAGGGTGCGCACGAGACCTTGCGCCGTCTCGCGCTCCACCCAGCGGGCCTTGCCGAGCGTGAGCGCATCGGCGTAGGCGGAAACGAGGGAAGATCCGAGGGCACGGCGCGCCTTCCCGCGCAGGCCCAGGCAGCGGGCTGCGATCAGCGCGCTCAGCACCAGTCTCAGCAGATCCCAGGTGCACGGCGCGAGCGCGCCCTCGTCGAAGTCGTTCAGGTCGAAATAGACCTGACGGTTGTCCGCCTTGTAGGTACCGAAGTTCTCGACGTGCAGATCGCCGCAGATCCACGCCGCAGGGGCTTCCCGCAGCACCCGCGCACGCGGCAGGGCATCGTAGAAAAGATGGCAGGTGCCGCGCAGGAAGGCCAGCGGGTTCGTGCGCATCGCCTGATACTTGAGCGTGAGCCGTTCCGGATCGCGCCCACGATTGAAGGCAGCGATGCGCTCGACGACACTCTTGCGTTTCATCCCGGGATCATGGAAGGTGCGGGTGGGGACCGGTCGCCAATCCCCCGGCGCAGCGACGAATTGCGGGCAAGGACAGATGTGCCGCGCGTCTTCGATACGTCTTCAGCACTCCGGCGGCGGGGTGACGACGTCGGCGCGCACCGCCGACAGCCATCGGGCGGCGCGTCGCCAGCGCGCGCGTGCGGCCTGCGCCGCAGCGTCATTCTCGCATGGATTCCTCCTGCTGGCCTTTCGCGCCTCGGTCACGAGCTCTGCAATGACGTCGGCGGCGAAGTCGATGTGACGGTCTTCGAGGGTCGCCATCGTGCTCAGTCGAAGCAGACCCTGGCCGTTCTGGACACTCGGCGGAACCAGGGCGTCCACATAGACGCCGCGTTCCATCAGTTGCTCCCAGACTTCGCGCGTCTGCGCCTCGCCGTCCAGCGGAATGGCGATGATGGGGCTCGCGCTGTGGGTGGTCAGCAG
>JAEUMW010000192.1 GCA_016791345.1 Betaproteobacteria bacterium
GCGCCCCAGATCCCGCCCTGCTTGCGCAGTTCATCGTCGATCTGCGAGACCTTCCAGTCGGAAGGATCGACTTCGAGGTGCAAGGTCTTGCGCACGCCCAGTCGGAACAGCAGATTGAGGCTAAGCGCGATCACCGTGGAAAATACCAGCGAGGACCCGAACAACGGTGCCAGTGACTTCGGCACACCCGCTGCGAGCGTGGGAAAGACCTCGACTGCCGTGCCGGCGATGATGGACAGCCCGATCACCAGCGTGCGCCGCGCATCCAGCAGGCGCGAGGTCATCACCTGGAGTCCGTTGATGATGATGTACGAAACGGAAAACAGCAGTGCCGCGACAATGACCGGGCGCGGCATCACGGCAAGCGCTGCGGCCAGTTTGGGGAAGAAGCCGAGCAGCAGGAACAGCGCACCTATCGCATAGGCGACCTGTCGGCTCGCCACCCCCACCGCTGCCGCCAGCCCCACGGACGGCGTGGACGAATTCGTCCCGACCGCGCCGACGAACCCGCCCAGCGCCGTCGCGGCGCCATCTGCCAGCACGCCTCCGGTGATCGAGCGCATGTCCGGGCGCACCCAGTTCGCGTCGTTCGTGCGCTGGCACACCGTGATGTTTCCCATCACCTTCATGGCGGCGGCAACGCTCGCGATCGCGAAGGGCACGGCGAGCCCGACGTCGAACGACCACGAAACCGTGCTGAAATCCGGCAGCCCGAACGTCGATGCATGCGCCACCAGCGCCATCTCGCTGCCGCCGACGATGCCGGTAACGGCGGCCGCCGCATAGCCTGCGAGGAGGCCCAGCAGCGTGCACACCATGCGCACGATTCCCGTACCCCAGATGTTCAGCACGACCATGGTCGCGAACGTAATGCCGCCCACCCACCATTCGGCCGCAGCGACCGGCGCGGCCTGCGCCCCGAGCAGCGATCGCACCCCGGCCATCCCCGCCGACACTCCGACCATGAAGACGACGAGACCGGAGATCTCCGGCGGGAAGATCGGGCGCAGACGCTGCAGCAGCGGCGCCAGTGCCACCTCCAGCGCTCCCGCAAACATCGTCATGCCGAACACCAGGGGCAGGCCGCCGATGGTCGCCGCCACCAGCGACGGCGACAGATAGATCGCGGTGAACGTGCTCGGACACATGTATCCGGAGCCGAACGGGCCCAGTCGCAGCACCTGCAGAAAGGTCGCCACGCCGAGGACCAGCATGGCGATCGCCAGCAGATTGGCGATCACGCCCGGCGCCGTCCCCGCAAGGCGGAAAACGAGCAGCGGGTAGACGAGGTAGATCGCGATCAGCCCGACGTGCTGCAGGCCGTTGAGCAGGGTGACGATCTGCGGCGGCGTGTCGTTCACGCCGTAGATCATTCCGGGCGGAAGTCGCGCCGCGGAGTGCATGTGAGTTCCAGCGCTGCTTCAGGAACGTCCTTCAGCGCCCTGCTCCCGTCACTTCGATGGCGGTCTCGTCAGTTCGGCCCGCAGTTCGTCGCAATCCTTCACGTTCGCCACCCACTTGATGTCGGGCGCGTTCGCCACCGCTTGCGCTTTCGGGCTCAAGCGAATCCGCTCCACGGACTTTGCAATCAGCTCGTTCGCCTTCTCCGCGGAGATCAAGCCGGCCTGTGTCGCCGCATCGGCCGCGACGCACACACCCGTCTGCGTCCCCACGATCATCCCGCCGACCGCGCCGCCCAGGGCGCCGCCGCCGAGCCCGAGGAACCCGCCGATGAATGCGCCGACGATGAGGGACCCGACCACGATCAAGAACGTCTTCATTGTTTCACCCCTTGTTTGAACGGCTGCCGGCCGACGCGTCGCGCAGAATCCGGCCGGCGCTTATGATACCAACCGTTGCCGGCAGGGCGGCCCGCGGCGAGTCGCCAGGGCGGCGCAGGCTCCGCGCGCAACAATGAAGATCATCCCTCAGATCGCGAACCGGCCACCTCCGCCCCGAAGCCGCGGCCGCCGTCGCGCTGGCGAGTGAACCTCGGCTACACCAACATCGACGCTACGCAGGCCGGCCGCATCGCGCGCACGCAGGTGCAGAAAGCGGCGCTCGTGCGACCGAACTCGCAGCTCACGGTCATCGACCAGATCGACCCGGTCTACGTCACGTTCAACGTCACCGACAAGGATCACTTCGCCTTCCGCAAGGCGCAGGAAAGCGGGAAGGTGAACGCGCTCGCGCCCGGCGCCATGCCGGTGCGCGTCACGCTGCCCGACGACGCCGCGTATCCCGCCGTGGGCAGCCTCGACTTCGGCGGCGTGATCGTCAACAAGGAGACCGGCACGTTCACCGCGCGCGCCGTGTTTCCGAATCCGCGGCAGATCCTGCTGCCCGGCATGTTCGTGCGCGTAAGCGTCGAATCGCCTGAGCGTGCTGATCGGGCGTCCGCCTGACGCCATCCCGCGCGGACAGGCGCTGGCGGAGCAGGTCTTTCCGCCGCAGATCCCCGCCGGCCTGCCCGCCACGCCGCTCGAGCGCCGGCCGGACATCCTCTCAGCCGAGGTAAAACTGATTGCCGCCAACGCGCAGATCGGCGCCGCGCGTTCGCTCTTCTTCCCGCAGATCAGTCTGACCGGTGTATTCGGCGAATCGAGCACCGAGCTCATCAACTTCACCAACGAAGGCAGACTGCGCCAGCAATGGCTCGTGAGCGGAGCGATCAGTCAGCCGATCTTCACTGCCGGTAAGCTCGACAGCAATCTCGCCTTGCACAAGGCGCAATACGAGGTCGCCACCGACCAGTACCGGCAGTGCTCAAGGCGCTGGAGGAAGTGAACAACGCGCTCGTTGCGCACGAGAGATACGGCGAGCAGAAGCGCGCGCAGGAAGAAGCGGTCGCGGCGGAGCGCACGCGCTATCGTCTCGTCCGGAAGCGCTACTTCGTCGGCTACACGAATTTCCTGCAGGTGCTCGACGCCGATCGCAGCCTCCTGGAAGCCGAGTTCAAACTCTCCGAGCTGCAACGGAAATATCTCGACTCGGTGGTGCAGCTCTGCAAGGCATTGGGGGGCGGATGGAATCCGAAAGAGCAGGAGGAGCAGACGGCGGCGG
>JAEUMW010000193.1 GCA_016791345.1 Betaproteobacteria bacterium
CCCGCGTGGTGCAGCACGCCGACGGAGCGCAACGGCGGCAGCGCTGCTTCGCGCTGCTCGCGGCGATCCTCGACGAAGACGTTGGCGTGTGCCGCAGAAATCAGAAGCAGGAACGCAACTGCCGGCAGCGTGCGAAGGGCCGCTCGAATTCGCGCGACATCGTCTGGGCGGCTCGCCGCTTTCCGTTCGGCTGTCACCTCAGGTGTCGCGTGCTCGCTCCCTTGGCGCCGACGTTGAGCGCCGTCAGGATGCCCTGCATGAGCGCGGTGGGCGTCGGCGGGCAGCCGGGCACCTCGACGTCGACCGGGATCACGTTCGACACGCGCCCGGCGCTGGCGTAGCTCTCGCCGAAGATGCCGCCGGTACAGCCGCAATCGCCGACGGCGACGACGAGCTTCGGTCCGGGTGTGGCGTCGTAGGTGCGCACGAGCGCCGTCTCCATGTGGCGCGACACCGGTCCGGTGACGAGCAGGAGGTCGGCATGACGCGGGCTCGCGACGAACCTGATGCCGAGCGCTTCGAGGTTGTAATAGGGATTGTTGAGGGCGTGGATCTCCAGCTCGCAGCCGTTGCACGAGCCGGCATCGACGTGGCGGATGGTGAGCGCGCGACCGAGCGTGTCGAGGATGTGGCGCTTGAGCCGCTGCGAGACGGCGCGCAGTGCGTCGTCGGGCGCGGGCGGTGCCTCGCTGACGATGCCGGTGCGCACGATCTGCTTCAGCAATTTGTGCACGCTGTCACTCCTTCGCTCGTTGCCTGTCGCCGCCTAGAGGTCGTGCCCGCTGTAGGACAGGTTGAACGACTTGTTGATGAGCGGGAAGTCCGGAACGATGTTGCCCATGATGGCATGCTCCAGCGCCGGCCAGTTCTGCCAGGACGGATCGTGCGCGTGACAGCGCCGGATCACGCCGTCGCGCGCTTCGATGGCGACGAGGACTTCGCCGCGCCAGCCTTCGACCCAACCCAGTCCGATGCGCTCGCCGTTGGGTCGCGGCAGCGCGATGTGCGACGCACCCCGCGGCATCTCCTCGACCAGGGTGCGCACGAGGCGCAGCGATTCGAAGATCTCGTCGAAGCGCACGGCGACGCGGGCGGCGACATCGCCCTGCCGGCGCGTGGCCATCTTCACCTCGAGCCGGTCGTACGGATCGAAGCCGGGTGCCACGCGCGCGTCCCAGGCCTGACCGCTGGCGCGGCCGGCGAGCCCGATCACGCCGAGCCGAGAGGCGAGCTGCGGGGTCAGGAATCCGCAGGTGAGAAAGCGGTCCTGCAGGCCGGCGTGGTCGTCGTAGATGGCGCGCAGCACCTGCACCTCGCGTTCGAGCGCGTCGCACTGCGCGAGCAGCGCGCTGGCGCCCGTCTCCGGCGGGAGATCGCGCGCGACGCCGCCGGGCACGATCAGGTCCATCAGCAAACGGTGGCCGAAGAGGCGCTGGTTGAGGCGCAGCACGTCTTCCTTGAGGCGCGAGAACTGGGCGAGGCCGAAGGCGAAACCGCCGTCGTTGCCGAGGTAGCCCAGGTCGCCCAGGTGATTCGCGATGCGCTCGCGTTCCAGCAGCAGGGCGCGCAGGACGAGCGGGCGCGGTTGCAGCTCGTAGCCGCCGAGCGTCTCCGCCGCCATCGCGTATGCCCACGCGTACGCCACCGTGCTGTCGCCCGAGATTCGCCCGGCGAGCCGGAAGCCCTCCTTGAAATCCACGCCGCCGAAGCGCCTGTCGATGCCCTTGTGCTTGTAGCCGAGCCGCTCCTCCAGCCGCAGCACCTTCTCGCCGACGATGGAGAAGCGGAAATGCCCGGGCTCAATGATGCCGGCGTGCACCGGTCCGACCGGGATCTCGTGCACGCCGTCGCCGCTCACGTGCACAAACGGGTAGTCGTCGATGCCGTTCTGCGGGGTGAGGCCGGCGAGCCCGGCGTGGCGCAGCGGAAAGCCGTCCGCCGGCCACGCCGCATGGCGCAGCCAGCGGCGCTGGTCGCCGCCGTCATAGCGGATGCCAACGAGGTCGAACACCGCACGCTGCATGCGGTCGGCGCAGGGAAAGACCGCCGTCAAGTCGGGTACCGTGGGATCTGCGGCGGCCACCGGCACGGTGATCCAGAGGAGCGCGTTCTGCACGATGAAGAGCGCGTGCAGGGCGAAGCCCGCGGCGCGGTCGCGCTCGTCCGCTCCCCACAGCGCCCCAAGCCGTCCGCCGCGCTCGCGCACGGCGACGCAGGTCGACACGAGGGCGGCCGGCTCGACCGTGCCGTGCCACGCGGGCACCGCGCTTGCCACCGGCGCGAGCGTTAGTCCCGCGATGTCCATCGGCTTGGCCTGGTTTCGTTCACGCCTTCACCTGTTCGCTTCTTCGTGCATCACCCGATCAGCTTGGCCGCCTCGCGGTACCACATCGCGAGGTATTCGGGAATGTAGAGGCCGAGCAGCAGCGCCAGCGCCAGATGCACGAACACCGGCAGCAATGCCGGCGGATGCGGCAGGCGCGTCGCGGTCGTCTCGCCGAAGACCATCGGCTGCACCTTGCTGAAGACCGCGGCGAAAGCGATGCCCAGCGAGACGAGAAGGAACGGCGTGGCCCACGCGTGCTCGCGCATCGCCGTGGTCAGGATGAGGAACTCGCTCGCGAAGACGCCGAAGGGCGGCATGCCGAGAATGGCGAGCGTGCCGAGCATGAGTCCCCAGCCCACCAGCGGGCTCACACGCACCAGTCCGCGGATGTCGTCGATCATTTGCGTGCCGGTCTTCTGCACGGCGTGGCCGACGGCGAAGAAGATGGCGGACTTGGTGAGCGAATGCACGGTCATGTGCAGCAGACCGGCGAAGCTCGCCACCGGACCACCCATGCCGAATGCAAACGTGATGAGCCCCATGTGCTCGATGGAGGAATAGGCGAAGAGGCGCTTGATGTCCTTCTGCCGCGACAGGAAGCAGGCCGCGACGACCACCGAGAGCAGGCCGAAGCCCATCATCAGTCGACCCGCCGACGCTCCCTGCAGCGCACCGTCGGTGAGCACCTTGCAGCGCACCAGCGCGTACAGCGCGACGTTGAGCAGGAGGCCGGAGAGCACCGCGGACACCGGCGTGGGGCCCTCGGCATGCGCATCGGGCAGCCAGTTGTGCAACGGCACCAGCCCGACCTTCGTGCCGTAGCCGACCAGCAGAAAGACGAACGCGATGCCGATCACGGTCGGCTCCAGCTGGTCCTTGACCGTCACGAGATGCGTCCACAGGAGCGCGGATGCGCCGCTGCCGAGCACCTTCTCCGCCGCCATGTAGAGCAGGATGGTCCCGAACAGTGCCTGGGCGATGCCGACGCCGCACAGGATGAAGTATTTCCACGCCGCCTCCAGGCTCGCCGGTGTGCGGTACAGCGAAACCAGCAGCACGGTGGTGAGCGTCGCTGCCTCGGTTGCCACCCACAGCACGCCGAGGTTGTTGGTGAGCAGCACCAGCAGCATGGTGAATTCGAACAGCTGGTACATGCTGTGGTAGAGGCGCAGGCGCCCGGGCGTGAGCTTGCCGTGCTCCTGTTCGACGAGCATGTACGGCCGCGAAAACATCGCGGTCGTCAGCGACACGAACGCCGTCAGCGTCACCAGGAAGACGTTGAGCGAGTCGACGAAGAACTGCTCGCCGAAGGCGATGATGGGGCCGTCCTCGATCACCTTCGCAGTGAGCGCCGCGGCGCCCGCGAAGGTGACAGTGCACAGCGCGATGTTGATGTGTGCCGCCCAGCGCTGATGGCCCGCAGCCGCGAGGAGCAGTCCACCCGCGAGCGGCGTCAGCAGCACGATCAGGATCTCCGCGTTCATGCCTTTCGTTTCCCGCTCCCCGCTTCCCTGTTCACTCCTTCACTCCTTCGCCGCTTCACCGCCTCACTCCTTGAGCTGTTCGAGATGCCGGATGTCGAGGCTGTCGAAACGCTCGCGGATCTGGAAGAAGAACACGCCGAGGATGACCATGCCGACCAGCACATCGAGCGCGATGCCGAGTTCGATCACCATCGGCATGCCGTAGGTGGCGCTGGTGGCGGCAAAGAACAGCGCGTTCTCCATGGAGAGGAAGCCGATCACCTGCGGCACCGCCTTCGAGCGGGTGATCATCATGAGGAAGGAGAGCAGCAGGCTGGCGAGCGCGATGCCGAGCGTGCCCTTGGTCACGGTGGCCGCGAAATGGGAGATCGGCGTCGCGAGGTTGAAGGCGAGGATGACCAGCACGATGCCGACGAGCATCGTAGTCGGGATGTTGATGAGGGTTTCCACGTCCCATTTCACGTGCAGCCGTTCGATGAGACGGTGCAGGATCCATGGCAACAGGAACACCTTGAGTGCGACGGTGATGAGACCGGACCAGTAGAGATGGCTCTGGCCCGTCGTGTAGGCGACGAAGAGCGTTGACAACGCGAGTGTCGCGCCCTGCAGGGTGAACAGGTTGATGAGCGACAGGATCCGCCGCTGGGCGAGCATCGCGAACGACAGCAGGAGCATGGCCGACGCGAAGAGGTTGATGATCTGACCCGAAAGCGCGGGGCTCATCCGACCTCCAGCAGGAAATGCACGAGCATCGCCAGCACGGCGAGCATGAAGGCGGTGCCGAGAAACTCCGGCACGCGGAAGATGCGCACCTTCGCGCTCATGGTCTCGATCAGCGCGAGCAGGAACCCGCCGACGGCGAGCTTCGCGGCGAGCGCCGGCACCGCGAGCACGATGCCGAGCACGTCACCGCCCTCGGCGATGCCGAACGGGAAGAAGATCGCGATGCCGATGCAGGAATAGACGAAGAGCTTGATGCTGGCGGCCCACTCGACAAGCGCCAGATGGCGCCCTGAGTATTCGAGAATCATCGCCTCGTGGATGATCGTGAGCTCGAGGTGCGTCGCCGGATTGTCCACCGGAATGCGCGCGTTCTCGGCGAGCGACACCATCGTGAACGCGACGCCGGCGAAGGCGAGGCTCGGATAGATGCCGAGTTCGAGCCGCACCAGCTTCTCGACGGTGGTGGCGAGCGAAGTCGACTGGCTGATGAGCGATGCGGTGAAGAGCACCATGAGCAGCGCCGGCTCCGCCAGGAATCCGATCATCATCTCGCGGCGTGCGCCGAGCGAGCCGAACGCAGTGCCCACGTCCATCGCCGCGAGCGCGACGAAGATGCGCGCCAGGGCGAAGATGCCGACCAGCGCGATGGCGTCCGCTGCGGCGGCAAACGGCAGGTCGGTGCCGAGGGTCGGGACGATGGCAGCGGCCAGGCACATGCAGCCGAAGACGACGTAGGGCGCCACGCGGAACAGCGGCGAGGCGTCGTGTGCGAGCACGACGTCCTTCAGCAGGAGCTTGCTGAGCGTGCGATAGGGCAGCAGGATTCCCGGTCCGCTTCTGTTCTGCAGCCACGCGCGACACTGGTTGACCCAGCCCGTGAGCATCGGCGCGAGCAGCACGGCGAGCAGGAGCTCGATGATCTGTGCGAGAGCGCCTGTCCAGTTCATGTGCGCACGAAGAGCAGCAGGAGCAGCAGCGTGACGAAGCTGTAGATCAGGTAGATGGAAATGCGGCCGCGCTGCAGAACGGTGACGATGCCGGTGATGCGATCGACCGCTTTCGCGAGCGGCAGGTAGATCCAGTGCCAGAAGTGGTCTTCGACGACGACGCGATAGCGCGGTGCGGCGTCGAAAGAGGACGGCAACTCGCGCGTCATGCGGAAGAACGGCGCGAAGACTTCGCGCACCGGCTGACCGAAGCCTTCCGCGGTGTCCTGCATGCGCGGTGTCTGCAGCGGATAGCCGCAATCCCACGCCGGCGCGCGGCGCAGCCGTCCGTGATAGAGCCTGCGCACGGCGATCCAGACGATGCCGGTGACGAGCGCGATGCCGGCGAGGATGAGCAGCGGACTGTAGCTCGCGCGGTCAGGGTTGATCGGCGCGAGAAAGAGCCAGCTGCCTGCGGTGACGGCATCGCCCAGGCCGCGCCCGTTGAGCAGCAGCGTGACCTCGTCGATGCGGTCGATCACCTGCACCGGGAACACGCCGAGCAGCACGCACCACGCCGCGAGCCAGACGAGTGCGACGCGCTCCAGCATTCCGCAGTCCCTGGCCGTGGCGAGCCGGTCCTCGCGCGGCTGCCCGAGAAAGACGACGCCGTAGAACTTGACCATCACGTATCCGGCGAGTGCGGCGGTCAGCGCAACGGCGGCCGCCGCCACCGGGATCAGCATGTTGAGATAGGCCTGCGGCAGACCGGGGGTGAGCAGGAACGCCTGCAGCAGCAGCCATTCCGACACGAAGCCGTTGAGCGGCGGCACGCCGGCGATCGCCAGCGTGCCGAGCAGCGCGAGCCACGCGACCCACGGCATGCGGCGGATGAGGCCACCGAGCTTGCCCAGCGCGCGCTCCTTCGTTGCGTGCAGCACGGAGCCCGTGCACAGGAAGAGCAGGCTCTTGAAGAAGCCGTGGTTCACGCAGTGATAGATGGCAGCGGTCAGCGCCAGCGCGGAGAGCGCCGTCATGTTGTAGGCGCGGAACGTGATCGCGAGGCCGATGCCGACCAGAATGAAGCCGATGTTCTCGATCGACGAATAGGCGAGCAGCCGCTTCATGTCGCTTTGCACGGCGCTGAAAACGACACCGAAGAGCGCTGTCATCAGACCGAGGGCGAGCACAAGCACACCCCACCACCAGATCTGCAGGTAGAGCAGATCGAAGGTCACGCGCAGCAGCCCGTAGATCGCGGTCTTGAGCATGACTGCGCTCATCAGCGCCGACACCGGCGACGGCGCGGCCGGATGCGCCTCGGGCAGCCAGACGTGCAGCGGCAGCAC
>JAEUMW010000194.1 GCA_016791345.1 Betaproteobacteria bacterium
TCGATCCCGTATCGGGGCGTCTGGCATTCCCGGCAGGCGTGCTGCCGCAGCAGGTGGCGGTGTGTTACAGCTACGGGTTTCCCGGTGACGTGGGGGGCGGCTCGTACGACCGCGCGGCCAGCATCCCGGGCGAGTTCGCGAAGTCCACGGTGTGGCAGGTGGGCGTGTCGCGCATCCACGGTGCGGTCGGCCCCGAGAGCATCTTTACCCGGCTCAAGGACGCGGTCGCCGCGTGGAATGCGCTGCCGGCCGGCCGCGTCGGTGTGATCGCGCTCATGGACAGCACCACCGAGAACGACGACGCGGCCGATCCGCTGCCGCCGATCCGCATCGGGAAGGATTCCAGGCTCCTCATCGTTGGTGCGGACTGGCCGGTGCAGGACGTACCGGGCTCACCCGGCGCCAAGGAACGCCGTGCCGGAGTGATCGGCGCCAACGCGGTCCGGCCGCATTTCTTGGGCGCGCTCGCCGTGGAGGGCGCGACGGCGGCGGGTGCTGCCGGTGCGGGCAGCCTTGCCGTGAACGGTCTGTGGCTCGAAGGCGCGATCGAAGTGAGGGCAGCCGCAAGCGATGGCAGCGGCACGCCGATCTCCGGCAACCTCGGCGCGCTCGGCATCGCCCATTGCACGCTCGTCCCCGGCGCGGGCGGGATTCAGGTGGCAGGCGACAACACACGGCTCGCGCTCACGATCGAGCGCAGCATCACGGGCCCGATCGCGATTTCGGGTGCGGCGCCGCAGGTCGCTCTCACGCAAAGCATCGTCGACGCGGGCAGCGGTGCGGCGATCGCCGCTCCGGCGCAGGCGCTCGCAATCGATGGCTGCACCGTGTTCGGCGCCATCGCGTGCCGCACCGTGCAGGCGTCCAACAGTCTGTTCCTCGGGGCGCTGGTGGCGACCCGCCGCCAGGTGGGCTGTGTGCGCTTCTCGTATCTCGCCGAGGGCTCGCGCACGCCGCAGCGGTTCCGCTGTCAGCCCGACCTGGCGCTCACGCAGGCCGCAGACGCCAAGGGCACGCCGCTCACGCTGGACGAGACCACGGCGATCCGCGGTCGGCTGCTGCCCCAGTTCACCAGCGTGACCCATGGTCACCAAGCCTACACACAGCTTGCGCCGACCTGCGCGTCGGAGATTCGCACCGGTGCCGACGACGGCTCCGAGATGGGCGTGTGGGGTTTCCTGCTCGCGCCGCAGCGCGAGGCGAACCTTGCGACGAGCCTGGACGAGTACCTCCGGTTCGGCCTCGAGGCCGGCATTCTGTACGTGACGTAAAGCGCACAAGGGGACTTCAAAATGAAAGGCGACTTTACCCGGCTCACCTTCCGCCCGGAGCAGCACTACAGCAGCGTGCGGCTGCAGCAGGGACGGGTCGTGCTCGACGCCGACTGGAACGAAGAGCACGACGTCATCGCGCATCGCATCGAGACCGAAACACTCGACGTGGTCGGAGCGTGCGGCGTGCCGCTGCATGCCGCCGGGTTTCATCTGGTGACGAGCGGAGCACAACTGTCAGCGGAGGAGAAGCCGCTTCCCGGCAACGCGAACCCGCCGGCGGGGCCGCTGCTGATTTCGGCCGGGCGCTGCTACGTGAACGGCGTGCTCGCGGAAAACGAGCGCATCGTGTCGATTCTCGATCAGCCGGACGTGCTGCCGCCGAACACGGCGCCCATCGTGCAGCTCGCGAACGGGACGACGGCGGCTTTTCCGCCGCCAGCCGGCAGCTACTTCGCGTATCTCGACGTCTGGCAGCGGCATCTCACTGCGCTCGACGATCCGCTGCTGCGCGAGACGGCGCTCGGCGGCCCCGACACCGCGACGCGCACGAAGACGGTGTGGCAGGTGAAGCTGCTGGAGGTGCCGGCAGGCTCCGGCTGCGGCGCGCAGCCGGCGACGTGGACGAACCTCGTCGGTGCCGCCCCGGGACTGCTCGAAGCGCAGACCGTCGCGCCACCGCCGCCGCCCAACCCGTGCAGCCTGTCGCCCGCGGGCGGCTATCGTCGGCTGGAGAACCAGCTCTATCGCGTGGAGATCCACGCCGTCGACGGCGCCGGCAATGCGAGCTGGAAGTGGTCGCGCGACAACGGGGCGATCGTCACGCTCTGGCTCGGCATGGGCACCACGACCGCCGACTTGCGGGTTTCTTCCATCGGCCGCGACGAGACCGAGCGCTTCGCGCCGAACGACTGGGTCGAGCTCATCGACGACGAGCGCGATCTGCAGGGGCTGCCGGGCACGATGGTGCAGGTGGCGAGCGCGGCCGGAGACGTCGTGACCATCAAGCCCGCTACCGCGATTCCCGCTGGAGCCATCAATTTCGCGGATTTCAAGACCAATCCCAAGGTGCGGCGCTGGGGACCGGGCGGCGTGCAGACCGTTACGCCGGGCAGTTTCGTCGACCTCGAAGGCGGAGTGCAGGTGCGCTTTTCCGCGGGTCGCCTGCGCACCGGCGACTACTGGGTGATTCCGGCGCGCACCGCCACCGGCGCCATCGAGTGGCCGTTCACCGCGCCGCAGCCGCCATTCGGCATCCGTCACCAGTACTGCCTGCTGGGCGTGGTGACGCTGGCCGCCGGCGGGGCGATCAGCGTCACCGACTGCCGCAAGATCTTTCCGCCGCTGACCGAACTTGGCGTCGGCACCGACCTCAAGAAGCACAACAAATATCTGCACGGCTGGGGCGTCGTGTGCGGGCTGCAGGTCCATTGCGGCGGTCAGGCGCGCGACACGGTGCAGGTGGAGAAGGGCTACGCCATCGCCTGCGATGGCACCGACATCTTCGTCGACTCGCCGCAGCAGCTGCCCATCGTCGAGAGCGCCAAGGCGGCCGGCCTGCTCGATGACGCCGGCAACGGCAATGCGTGCATCACGCTCGCAGCCGGTGCGGCCGGTGGCTTCGTGCTGGAAACGATCGCAGAGGAAGGCGCGGGGCAGAAGTTTCTCGACAAGGTCCTCGAAGGCACGCTGCTCAAGGACGTGATCGACGACTGCGTGCGGCCGTTGACGAAGGAACTCGGACAGGCCTTCGCGGGAGACGGCGGTGCCGACGAGCGCGTGGTGGACGAGGGCGCCCGCAACCGCGTCGCGGCGGTGAACCTGCTCGCGCAGTTTGCCAACCAGACCCAGGGTGAGCGCGTCTTCCTTTCGCGCGACGAGCACGAGCGTCTGCTCAAGCTCTACGAGCGCCTGCGCGGGTTGCTCAAGAGCCGCACCTTCTGCGCGATCCAGGACGATCTGCCGCAGCCGCCCGACTATCCGTTCAACGTCGACACCGGCATCGGCACCTTCTACGGCAAGGGTGCGCATCGCGGCCTGCGCGTGTCCCTCGACGGCACGCGCGCCTACGCCTTCGGCGCGGCGGGCAGCAACCGCATCCTCGCCTTCGATGTGGCAAGCGGCGAAGCGATCGCGGAGACCGAGCTGCCGCTCACCAATCCGACCGTGCAGGACGTGCTGCCGCTCGGTCGCCGGGTACTTGCGATCGCCACCAACGCCAACGGTTCGACGCTCTTTCTCCTCGATCCCGAGAAGCTCGCGCCGGTGGCCGATGCGGTGAGCATTCCCGGACGGCAGGTGGTGCGGCTTTTCGCGTTCAGCGACGGGCGCGTTGCATTCGCTATCGTGCGCGGCGAGGGCCTCGTGCGCTTCGATCCCTCCGCGCCCACCGCGGATCACTTCGCCGAGATGTTCGCCGCATTCAACGCCACGGGTCACCTGGCCTCGCCGGGTACGACGGCGAGAGGTCCCGTGTATGCGGGTGCCGGACCCGCCGGTGCGGCGGTCGGCACGACCTACAGCCAGATCGCGGAAGTGCAGCTGGCGGGCACCGCCGGCGTGCGCCTCATCCCGATCATCGGGGTGACCGGTCAGGCGCTCTCCGGTGACGATGCCATCGAATACATCGAAGGCGTGGAACCCAATACGGGCGCGCGGCGCCTGACCGTGCAGGCGGTGGTGCGGCAGCCGGGTTCCGAGCAGCGGCAACTCGTCACGCTCGACGTGCGCCAGGGCAACCCGATCGCACAGTTCTCGCTCAACACCGACGCTCGCGTGACGCTGGCCGCGACCCTCGATCGCACGGTGAATGCGATCGCCATCGAGGAGTCGTATCAGCTCACCTGGGTCGGGGCGAACGCGACCGCGCTCAACGCCGCGGACGTGGCGCCGCTGCAGGTGGCGCCCGCCGCGCTCGCGGTCAACCAGCGCGGCAACATGCGCGTCGTGCTCGCCTACAACGCGGCGAGCCCGAGTGTCACCACACTCGCCGTCGACTACGTGCTCGGCCAGCGCGTGTTCGACATGCGCGTGCTTGCCGAGTACCGTGCCGGGTGGATGACGGTGCTGAACGAGATCCTGCGCCGCCTGCTGCAGCGGCTCAAGGACTGCGTCTGCGAGCATCTGCTCGTCGACTGCCCGACCTGCGACGAACGCGACCGCCTGATCCTCGCGTGCGTGGACATCCGCGCCGGGCGGGTCTACCACATCTGCAACTTCCACCGGCGCGAGGTCGTCACCTTCCCGAAGCTCTTCTACTGGCTCTCCGCCGTCCCGGTGATCCCATTGGTGACGAACCTGATCGAGGTTGCCTGCTGCGCGGTGCTCGCGCGCGGCGCCGCCGCGTCGTCGAAGACCGGCGGCAGTTTCGCCTCCGCGCGGGTGGTGAACGAGAGTGCGATGCGGCTGCAGACGGCCGACTTCACGAAGATGCAGGGTGCGCTCACGAGCTACCTCAAGATGACTTCGTCCTACGGCGGCGAGGCACTGCTGCGCCGGCTCGGCGCGACGCAGGACCTCAACCAGTCGGTGCCGGCCGGCATGATCGTCAATCGCGCACCCGCCACCGCCCAGCGCACCCTGGCCGAAGCAGGCGTGCGGGTGGCGCGGGTCGTTCCGCTCGAAGAGGCCTTCGACGGCCGGGAGATCGCGCGCGTGGGCGCGGTGCCGGTGGCGCTCGGTGCCGGCGACCAGGTCGACCTCTACACGCGCAACGGCAAGGTGGTGTTTTACGCAGCGGCGAAGGCGGCGGCGACCGAGGGAGCGCTCCAGGCCACGCCGGGGATAGCTGCGGGGGATGATCTCGCGCGGCGGCTCGCTGAACTGGAGACAGGCCATCGCGAGGCCCTGGCGCGGCGCGACGCGGAGATCGCGGTGCTGAAGAAGGATCTGGAGACGGTCCGTGCTCTGGTGACCCGGAAGACTCCGGTCGGTGACGTCGCACCGACTGGCAAGGCACGCAAGGGACCACAAGAGTAGGCAGGCTGCGTCGATGCCAGCTTGCGCGAAAATGCCGTGGGCAGCTGCGCGCCGGTTCGTCCTGCAGGGGAGCGCTTGCACCGGGCGACAAGGCGGGCCGAGGGGAAGGGGGTGACATGAGCGCGGCTCAGGACGTCGATCCGTTTTCGCAGCCCTTCGAGATCGGGCTCGTCATGGCGGGGGCCATCTCGGCCGGGGCCTACACGGCGGGGGTCATGGACTTCCTGCTGCAGGCGCTGGATGCCTGGTACGGTGCGCGGGCGGCGGGGGAGGACGTGCCGCCGCACGAGGTCAGGATCAAGGTGATGACGGGGGCCTCGGCCGGGGGAATGACGGCGGCAATCTCCGTCGGCGCGCTCGCGACGCGCTTCCCGCCGGTCACCGACCCGGTCGCCGCCGACAGCGCCGTCAACAAGCTCTTCGACAGCTGGGTGAACCGCATCGACATCGCGGCGCTGCTCGGTGCGCAGGATCTCGCCGATCCGAAGGCGCCGGTCAGGTCGGTGCTCGACTCGACCATCCTCCGGACGATCGCCGACCAGGCGCTCGGCGTTGCGCCGGCGGCCGAGCGCCGCGCCTATCTCGACGACGTGCTGCACGTCATCGCGACCGTTTCGAACCTGCGCGGCGTGCCCTACAGCATCCCGCTGGAAGGCGAGATCAAGGGCGGCCAGGATCTCTTCCTGCACGCCGACTACTTCCATTTTGCGGTGAGTGATCACGGCGAGCAGAGCGTGCCGGGCGCGCTCTCGCTCGACTGGCAGATGGCGGACGCGCGCTGGCGCCCGGGCTGGGACACGCTCAAGCTGGTGGCGCTCGCCACCGGGGCTTTCCCGGTAGGGCTCGCACCGCGGACGCTCTCCTACGATTTCGCGGGCGCGACCGGCGACGTCTATGCGCTGCGGAAGTGGCCGGTCCCCACCGGCGGGGCGAAGGACGCCAACGGCGACTGTCACTGCGTCGAATACAAGGTGATCGCGCCGAACTGGCCCGCAGTTCCGCAGCGCTACGACTTCGTCTGCGTGGATGGCGGGCTGATGAACAACGAGCCGCTGGAGCTCGCCCGGCAGGTGCTCGCCGGCAGCGGCGGCTACAACCCGCGCGGCGCCAACAGCGCGCGGCGCGCCGTGATCCTCGTCGATCCTTTTCCGGGTGGCGCCGAGGTGCAGTCGGCATACGAGCCGCGCGACGACCTCGTCACCGTGGTCAAGGACATGTTCAACGCGCTCAAGAACCAGGCGCGCTTCAAGCCGGAAGAACTGGAACTTGCCCAGGACCCCAACGTGTTCAGCCGCTTTCTCATCGGTCCGACACGCACCGACGCGAATGGCCGGAACTGCGAGTTTCCGATCGCGAGCGGAACGCTCGGCGGCTTCGGCGGCTTTCTCTCGCGCGACTTCCGCCTGCACGACTTCATGCTGGGGCGCCGCAACTGTCAGCGCTTTCTGGGGCGCCGCTTCGTCCTCGGCGAGAACAATCCGCTGTTCGACCGCTGGAAGGGAGCGCAGCGCGAGCGCTATGCCGTCGAGCGCGACGGGCATACGCTGCTCCCCGTCGTTCCCCTGGTCGGCGAGGCGGCGACGGAGGTGCCCGCGCTGCCCTGGCCGCGCTATCCGGCGGCGCGTCTCGCCGAGCTGGAAAAGCAGATCGAGGCGCGCTTCACGGCGGTCGGTGACCGGCTCGTCAGCGGTTTCCTCGCCGACAAGTATTTCGCACGGAAGGCGGCGCAATTCGCGCTCTGGCGCAAGCGCGGCGATCTAGTGCAGTACGCGATGGATCGCGTGAAGAAGGACCTCGCGCGCTTCGGCCTGCTCGCCTGACGATCGCCCGCTGCGCCTGCCGGCCTAGGCGGGGCGGCGGATGTTATCCAGGCCGCATGGCGCGTATGATCATCGCGCGCGGGCCGCGGCATCGGGCCGGAGAGGCGATCCTGCGCGAGGGAAGGCCATGGCGGAGAAGGATCCGGGTCCGGGCGGGGGTAATCTCACCAGCATCCTCGCGGTGGTCATGCTCGTCGTCGGCGCGGTCTGGGTGACGCAGGTGCCGCTCGAAGGCACGCGCCCGCCGAGCCCCGATACGCTCTACCGTCACCCCGGCAGCTTCCAGGAAGTCGACGCGCGAATGTGGGAAGACCCGTTCGATGCCGTCGAGCGCTACCGCAAGCGGGAACTCGCCGAACTGCGCGGCCAGGAGGAGCGCAAGCAGCGCGACAGCCTCGTCGACGCGGTCAAATGCCTCACCGCCCGTTCGCCGGACAGGTGCAATGCCGAACTGGCGCTCGGCGCGGCGACATCGACCGAGTCCCGGCGGCGCGCCGATCACCGGGCCGAGGAGTCCTACCTGCGCCGTGAGCTGCTGGCGAAACCCGGCTCGACGCTGCTCGTCGTCACGGTGACGGGTGCGCCCTACGGCATGGCGAGCGAATGGCGTCGCAAGCAGCGTTACGCGATTCTCTCCGGATTGCATCTGGGCGGCTTCGAGCCCTTCGATCCGGAGCACATCGGTTTCGTGGAGTTCGAGGACGCGGCACAGGACAAGGCGCGTCCGCTGCCGGCCATCCTGCCGTACGAGGTGTTCTATCGCCGCAACCTCGCCGGTGAGACCGAGAACCTGATGGTCGCGTGGTTCAACGAGGACGTGCTCTGGACGGACGATCCGCTGCACCAGTTGCACAAACTCTTCGAGCGCATCGGTTACGGCGCGCCGACGGAAGCGAGCGGGCAGCGCCCCGCCATCAAGGTGCTCGGTCCCGGTTCGTCGGGCATCCTCAAGCAGATGGTGCGCGAACTGCGCGAGGACTACCTCGTGCGCGGGAAAGGGGGGGAGCAGGGGAAGCAGCTCGCCGGGATGTTCGAGAGGAGTCGCGCGGAGTTCTACGCGTCCTCGCCGACCGCCTCCGACGCGAGTCTCGTCGAAGGCCGGACGAGTCCGGACGAGTGCGTGGCCGGGATCGGCAAGGAAGTCGCCGCGCTGCAGGAGGGCAGGCGCTTCGTCGAGGCGGAGTTCCGCTGTCGCGGCGTGTCGCTGCGGCGGATCACGATCACCGACGAGAAGCTCGCCGAGGCGCTCGCGGACGAGTTGCAGCTGCGCGGTGCCTGGCAGACGGTGAGTCGCACCCTCGGCCTCGACGGGTTCGATGCGGCGCAGGGGCGTGTCGCCGATGCCGTGCGCAGTTCGCCGCACGTGGTGCTGGTGTCGGAGTGGGACACGCACTACGGGCGCGAATTTCCCAAC
>JAEUMW010000195.1 GCA_016791345.1 Betaproteobacteria bacterium
GGACCATCTGACCATCGCCGATGTCGCGGCGCAGGTCGGCATCAGTCGCGGCATGCTGTCGAAGATCGAGAACGGTCAGACCGCGACCAGTCTCGATACGCTCTCACGCATTGCCCGTGCGTTGGGCGTGTCGCTCGCCCACCTCTTCCGCTACTACGACGTGCCGTCCGGGGGCGCGCAATTGGTGAGAGCGGGCGCCGGCATGGAGGTGGTTCGCCGGGGCACCCGCTGCGGGCACACCTACCATCTGCTCGCCTACGATCAGGGTCCGCAGAAGAACTTCGAGCCATTCCTCATCACCATGGACGATGCTTCCGAAGTGTTTCCCACCTTCGAGCATCCGGGTAACGAATTCATCTACATGCTGGAAGGGCGGATCGAATACCGTCACGGCCAGCACACGTACATGCTCGGACCCGGCGATTCACTCACCTTCCGCGGCAGCGTGCCGCACGGCCCCGAGAATCTCATCGAGCTGCCCATCAAGTTCCTGGCGGTCATCGTCTACGGCAGCGACGCGGGCTGAACCGGTCATATGGAAGGCATCACGATCGCACCGGCGTGCGCCGAGGACGTCCCGGCCCTGCAAGCGCTGCTCGCGGCACTGTTCTCCATCGAGGTGGATTTCCATCCGGATGCCGGACGTCAGCGCCGGGGCCTCGAACTCCTGCTGGCGGATACCGAGCGCGCAGTGGTCATGACGGCGCGGGCAGCCGGTGACGTGGTCGGCATGGCGAGCGCGCAGCTCGTCGTGTCGACGGCTGAAGGTGCCTATTCCGCATGGATCGAGGACGTCGTCGTCGCCGAGCGTTGTCGCGGGCGGGGGATCGGCGCCTTGCTCCTGACAGCGCTCCTTGACTGGGCACGCGGGAAGGGCGCGACGCGGGCGCAACTGCTTGCCGATCGCACGAACGCCCTCTCACTCGGCTTCTATCGTCATCTCGGCTGGCAGGCGACGCAGCTCGGTGCCTGGCGCCGAGCGCTCTAGAAAGAAGAACGGGCGCCCGCAGGCGCCCGTCGACTGATGCTTTGAAAGAATGCGTCAGAGGTTGTAGGCGGACTCGCCGTGCAGGGCCTCGTCCAGACCTGTGCGCTCTTCCTCTTCCGTCACGCGGAGTCCGACGATGGCATCCACGATCTTGTACGAGATGAATGCCACGACGCCCGACCAAACGATGGTGGTGATGACGCCGATCGCCTGGATGTAGACCTGGCCGCCGATCGAGTAATCGGGGGTAACGGCGTTCGCCACGTAGTCGTACACGCCCGTACCGCCGAGCGATGGCGAGCAGAACACGCCGGTCAAGAGCGCGCCGGCGATTCCGCCCACGGCGTGAACACCGAAGACGTCGAGGCTGTCATCGTAGCCGAACATGCCCTTGAGACCGGTCACGCCCCAGAAGCAGATGATGCCGGCGATGAGGCCGATGACGATGGCACCCATGGGACCGACGAAGCCGCAGGCGGGCGTGATCGCGACCAGGCCGGCAACGGCACCCGACGCAGCACCAAGCATGGTCGGCTTGCCGCGGATCATCCATTCGACGAATGTCCACGACAAGGTCGCGGCACCCGTCGCGATCATGGTGTTGAGGAACACCATGGCGGTGACGCCGTTCGCCTCCAGGTTGGAGCCGGCGTTGAAGCCGAACCAGCCCACCCACAGCAGCGATGCGCCGATCATGGTCATG
>JAEUMW010000196.1 GCA_016791345.1 Betaproteobacteria bacterium
CAGATCATGACCGACCACCTGCTGCCAGACCAGGAGATCCACGCGATCTATCCCTCGCCGAAACTGGTCCCGGCGAAGGTCACGGCGCTGATCGGCTTTCTGGAGGAACGCTTTCGGGAAGAGTGGTGGCTTGGCAATGCAGAGCGCACCGGCCCGCCGAATAGTACGCGGCCAGGCCCGGTTCCTTTATTTACCGGTAGGACTCCCGTTCGGTGATCATCAACCACGCTCCCTTCCTGTCATCGGCCCTTGCTGCCAGTCTTCGTCAATCCGTTCCCAGTCCGTATGGCGCGTTACGGTCACACCGTCTTCATCCTTGCCTACCCCACCCCCCAGAATTCCGGGTCATCGGAACGTGGCTGTTGTAACTTGGGCAGGTCGTTCATTCTCACCAGCACCGGTCGCTCCGATGCCCAACCGAGCAAGATCGCACTCTGTGACGGGAGCGACGGCAGCTCGCGAAGCAACCCTCTCAGGTTGTCCGGAACAAGACGATGGACCAGCTCCTGGTCGCGATCGTTGCTTATCCGGTGGAGGAGGAAGGTGTTGCACTGGGATAGCAACACCACGCCGACCTGTTGCCCTTCCTCGTCGAACGCTGCCACGCTGTTCGGCGAGGTCTTGTAGTTGCCGCGTTGCCACGCGTCTTTTCTCGCTGTAGACGAGGAGGTCGCGGTGCAACTGCCTGACGTGTTTTTGGTGAACGCGATGTCCTGCCACGATGAGAACGCCAGCTCCATGACTTCGGCGTAACCGGCCACCACTGCTCGTCACGCGTGCCGAACGACTTGATCTGCAGATTGGACAGCAGCCGCTCGACCTCGCGGTCCGAGAGCTTGCTGCCCTCGATGCGGGTGGATGAGCCGATGCTCTCGATGGTCGCGCCCCGCCGCAGCGCCGGTCTGGCGCCAGCGCACCGAGCGCGCGCCATGCGCCCTTGAACTCATCGATGCCAGCGATGAGACTCAGGATTTCGGGGGTGATCTCGGTTCAGGCGCAAGTTGCACGATAACGCGCGACCATCTGTCCGCCGGCCGCGCGCAACGCCTCACCACCCCGACTCCCGCTCCGGTGTCGCGCCAATCTGGTGGATGCTCAAGTCCGCACCCTTGAACTCCTCCTCCGGGTCGAGCCGAATGCCGACGGTTGCCCTGAGCACGCCGTAGACGATGAAGCCTCCCAGCAGCGCAATCACGATGCCGAGCAACGTGCCCATCACTTGCGCCCTCAAGCTCACGCCGCCGAGGCCACCCATCGCGGTCGCGCCGAAGAGCGCGGCAGCGATCCCGCCCCACGCCCCGCACAGTCCGTGCAGCGGCCACACGCCCAGCACATCGTCGATCTTCATCCGCTGCTGGGTCACGGGGAACATGACAACAAAGAGGGCGCCGGCGACCGCGCCGGTGACGAGACCGCCCACGGGATGCATCACATCGGAGCCGGCGCATACCGCCACCAACCCTGCGAGCGGTCCGTTATGGACGAATCCAGGGTCGTTCCGCCCGACGACGAGCGCCGCGAGCGTGCCGCCCGCCATGGCCATGAGCGAGTTCAACGCGACCAGCCCGCTGATTTTTTCGATGCTCTGAGCCGACATCACGTTGAACCCAAACCAGCCGACAGTCAGCACCCAGGCACCCAGAGCGAGAAAGGGGATGCTCGATGGTGGGTGCGCGACCATCGTCCCCTCGCGGGTGTAGCGGCCGCGCCGCGGACCCAGCAGCAGCACTGCCGCGAGGGCGAGCCAGCCGCCCATGGCGTGCACCACTACCGACCCCGCGAAATCGTGAAACTTAGTACCGAACTCGGCTTCCATCCATGCCTGAACGCCGAAGCGATCGTTCCACGCGATGCCTTCGAAGAAGGGATAGACGAGCGCGACGATGAGGAGGGTAGCAATGATCTGCGGGTTGAAACTCGCCCGCTCCGCGATGCCGCCGGAAATGATCGCCGGGACGGCAGCCGCGAACGTGAGCAGAAAGAAGAATCTCACGAGATCGAAGCCGCTCTTCTGCGCGAGATCGCTGGCGCTCGCCAGGAAGCCGGTTCCGTAGGCTATCAGATAGCCGACGAAGAAGTACGCCACGGTCGACATCGCGAAGTCGGCGAGGATCTTGACCAGCGCGTTCACCTGGTTCTTCTCGCGCACGGTGCCGACCTCGAGGAAAGCGAACCCGGAATGCATCGCCAGGACCATGATTGCTCCCAGCAGCACGAAGAGTACGTCGGTACTCGCCTTCAGGTTTTCCATTGCTGCGCTCCCTAGTGTCTATTCGTGTGGCGGGCGGAACCGACCGGCTGTGGGTGGCGGATGCGTGGGTCATGGCCGCGCGCTGGGCGAGGATTATAGATTGAGCTCTGGGCGAGCGGCGACGGGCGCACCGCAGCGTGACGCGTTCGAACGCTCGCCCGCTCTCGACGATGCTACGCCGCGTCGGCCATGCGTTTGAGCGTCACATAGTCGACCTTGCCGGTGCCGAGCAGCGGCAGCGCCTCGACCACCACGAGCTTGCGCGGCACCGCGATCTCCGGGTGTCCGCCGGCGCGCGCGGCCTCCTGCAGGCGCTCGCGGGTGAGCGCGGCGTCGGTGGTGAAGAGCAGGATCGCTTCGCCGCGCTGCG
>JAEUMW010000197.1 GCA_016791345.1 Betaproteobacteria bacterium
GATGCGAAGAAGGCGGTCGACGAACTCGGCCGCGCCGGCATCATGACCTATTGCATGAGCCTCGATCCACACGCGGACGATTACGTGGCGCGCATCTTCGGGGCGCGCAACTACCTCGTGGTCGATCACATCGAGCGCCTGCCGGAGCGGCTGCCGCTGCTCTACATGGGGCTCACGCGGTGAAGACGCTGCGCTCGATCGTGCGTCCGGCGGCAGCATGAAGCGCGGCGACGGTTACACCCTGCACGAGGACTGTCCCGCGTTTGCGTCGCGCGCCGACAAGGTGGCGGCGCGGCCGTACAACCTGTGGCGGCTCGCCGGCCGGCGCCTGGGTCTGCCCCTGCGCTTCGCACTGCCCGGCCTGAAGGGATTGGAACTGGTGCTGACCGATGCGGCGTGGATCTGCGTCGATCCGCATCTGAACGACATGCCGATCATTGCCTGGACCGGGTTTCAGGTCGCGGAGCGCGCTACGCTGCACCGCCCCATCGCCTGCGAGCTCAAGTATTTCCATTTCGGTGCCTCGATGGTGCGGGCCCGCGTGCTCGAACTGATGGAGACCCTGCTCGATGAGCGCCTGCGCGCATCCTGACGCACGCACCGATTTTCACACGCATTTCCATAGACCGCCGCAACGGAGCCGTCATGCCACACCGAACCACTCTCACGCAGTTCATCATCGAGGAGCAGCGCCGCACCGTCGGCGCCACCGGAGATTTCACCGGGCTCCTGAACGACGTCGCGCTCGCCTGCAAGGCCATCGCCAATGCGGTCAACCGCGGGGAACTCATCGGCGTGCTCGGCGAGGCCGACACCGGACCGAACGTGCAGGGCGAAGTGCAGAAGAAGCTGGATGTGATCGCGAACGATCTCATGCTTCGGAGCAACGAGTGGGGCGGACACCTCGCCGCGATGGCTTCGGAAGAACTGGACGACATCAGCCCGATTCCGCCGGAGTACCCGCGCGGCAAGTACCTGCTGCTCTTCGATCCGCTCGACGGGTCATCGAACATCGACGTCAACATCTCGGTCGGGACGATTTTTTCGATCCTGCGCGTCGCGCGTCCCGGCGAGACACCGACCGTGGAGGACTTCCTGCAGCCGGGTGTGCAGCAGGTGGCGGCCGGTTACGCGCTGTACGGGCCGTCGTCGATGCTGGTGCTCACCACCGGGCACGGCGTCAACGGCTTCACGCTCGATCGCGACATCGGCGAATTCATTCTGACGCACACGGGCATGACGATTCCCGCCGATACGCGCGAGTTCGCCATCAACGCGTCGAACGAGCGCTTCTGGGAGAAGCCGGTGCAGCGCTATGTCGACGAGTGCCTCGCCGGCCGCGCCGGGCCGCGCGGCGTCGACTTCAACATGCGCTGGATCGCCTCCATGGTCGCCGAGGTGCACCGCATCCTGATCCGCGGCGGCGTCTTCATGTACCCGCGCGACACCAAGGATCCGTCAAAACCCGGGCGGCTGCGACTCATGTACGAGGCGAATCCGATGGCCTTCATCGTCGAGCAGGCCGGCGGGCTCGCCTCGAACGGGCGCGAGCGGCTGCTCGAGATTCAGCCCGCCGCCCTGCACCAGCGCGTCGCGGTGATTCTCGGCTCGCAGCACGAAGTGCAACGCATCGTCGATTATCATGCGCAGGCCGAGACTGCCGCCGCCTGAACCGTGGAAACCGATTCCGCCGCCAACCGATACGCCCGCATCGCGCTCACCGTCGTCGAGCACATCGGGCTCGTGATCATCAGCATCGCGACCATCGTCGCCGGGTACCAGGAAGTGATGGTGATGGTCGAGCACGGACGGGTGTCTCTGGCCGATCTGCTGCTCATGTTCCTCTTCCTCGAGGTGCTGACCATGGTCGGCTTGTACTACCGGTCGGGCAAGCTGCCGGTCCGGTTTCCGCTCTACATCGCGCTCATCGCGCTCGCCCGCTACATCATCCTCGACGTGAAAGAGATCACCGAGTTCAGGATGCTCGCCGTGGCGGGAGCGATACTGCTGATCGCGCTCGCGGTGCTCGTCATCCGCTTTGGTCACGTGTGCTTTCCGTACGTGGAGGACGACACCCGCCCGGAGTTGCCGGGCAGCGGGAACTACGGCCGGGAATGAAGCTTTCGCGTCGACTATAATTCGAGCTTTTCGCGGGCTGGGACATGGAGCGCACGCGCATCGGCATCGTCATGGGCAGCGACAGCGACTGGGCGGTCATGCAGCACGCCGCGCGTCGCCTGAAGGCGTTCGAGGTGCCGTACGAGGCGCGTGTCGTGTCCGCTCACCGCACTCCCGACCTGCTCTTCGAGTACGCCGAGACCGCGGCCGCGCGCGGTCTCAAGTGCATCATCGCCGGTGCCGGCGGCGCCGCGCACCTGCCCGGCATGCTCGCCGCCAAGACCACGCTTCCCGTTCTCGGGGTGCCGGTGACGTCGAAGACGCTGAAAGGTATCGATTCCCTGCTTTCCATCGTGCAGATGCCGAAGGGTGTGCCCGTGGCGACCTTTGCCATCGGCGAGGCGGGCGCCGAGAACGCTGCGCTCTTCGCCATCGCGCTGCTCGCGCTCGATGAACCGGCGCTCGCGACGCGGCTCGCAGAGTTCCGCGCAGCGCAGGCGGCGCACGTGCGCTCGCTCGTGCTGCCGGAGCCCGAATGATCGCGCCCGGCGCGTTTCTCGGGCTGCTCGGCGGCGGGCAGCTCGGCCGCATGTTCACGATGGCGGCGCAGGCCATGGGCTACCGGGTGATGGTGCTGGATCCAGGCCGCCACAGCCCGGCGGGCACCGTCGCCGATCGCCACATCTGGGCGGAATACCTCGATCCTGCCGGTCTGGCGGAGCTTGGGCGCTGCTGCGCCGCGGTCACCACGGAGTTCGAAAACGTACCGGCGGCAGCGCTCGAACGGCTCGCGGACTGGTGCGTGGTGAGCCCGGCTGCGGCGAGCGTCGAGGTGGCGCAGGACCGGACCCGCGAAAAACGCTTCCTCGCCGCGAGCGGGCTGTCCACGGCGCCGTTCACCGTCGTCGAAACGCGCGACGATCTGGGTGATGGGCTCGATCCGTCTGTGCTGCCGGGCATCCTGAAGCGCAGCCGCTTCGGCTACGACGGCAAGGGGCAGGCGCGCGTGCAGACGGCGGAGGAAGCGCGTGCCGCCTTCGTCGCGATGGGCGAGGAGCCCTGCGTGTTGGAGCGGATGCTCAAGCTGGATGTCGAGCTTTCGGTCGTCGTGGCGCGCAGCGCGGACGGTGCAATGACGACCTATCCCGTAGCGGAAAACGTCCACGCGCAAGGGATCCTCGACTATTGCATCGTGCCTGCACGCGTGCCGGAGGCGCTCGCAGCGCGTGCGCGCGCAGCCGCGCTGAACGTGGCGGAGGCGCTGAACTACCAGGGTGTGCTGTGCGTGGAGTTTTTCGTCGTCGACGGCGACCGTTTGCTCGTCAACGAGATCGCGCCGCGCCCCCACAACAGCGGCCACTACAGCATCGATGCCTGTGTCACGTCGCAGTTCGAGCAGCAGGTGCGGATGATGGCGGGACTGCCGCTCGGCGATACCTCCCTGCACTGTCCGGTGGTGATGGTGAACATCCTGGGGGATGCCTGGCGCGACGGCGAACCGCCATGGGAAGGCGTACTCGCGCATCCGCGCGTGAAGCTGCATCTGTACGGCAAACGCGAACCGCGCCCCGGACGCAAGATGGGGCACTTCACCGTGCTCGGCGACGATCTCGAAGCGAACCTCGCGCTCGCGCTCGACATCCGAGGTCAGCTGCTCGGCGCACCGCCGTCGGCTGCGCTTGCGCCACGGCGCACGGCGGCATGAGCGGCAGCCTGCGCCCGGCGCTGCGAGATTCCATGCGCTGGATCCTGGCCGTGATCGCGCTGGTTGCCGGCATGGCTGCCGCGGCGCCCTTCGCGTACATCACCAACCAGGGCAGCAACGACGTCTCCGTGATCGATCTCGCGCAGCGCAAGGTGGTGGCCACGGTTGCGGTGGGTCGCGCGCCGGCCGGCATCGCCGTCAGCTCCGCGACCGCGCGCGCGTTCGTCTCGAACCCGGAGAGCAAGACGCTGTCGGTGATCGATCTCGCGTCCAACCGCGTCATCGACACGCTGCCGGCGGGAGACGGGCCGGTCGGCATCGCGGTCTCGCCCGATGGCTCGCGGGTCTGGCTCGCGGACTGGTTCAACAATCGGGTGCTGGTCTTCGACGGCCGGACCTATCGCGTCGTCGGCCGCGTGCCGGTCGGCGCGGCGCCGGCGGGGGTGGCGGTACACCCGGATGGTCAGCGTGTCTTCGTTGCGAACCGCGACAGCAACACGATCTCCGTGATCGATGCCGGCACGCTCGCAGTGACCGCCGAACTGGCGGCAGGCAACCATCCCTTTGCGGTGGCGCTCGATCCGGCGGGCAAGCGCCTGTATGCCGTGAACGTCCTGAGCGACGACGTGACGGTGTTCGACGCTGCATCCGGCGCGCGGCTCGCGACCGTGCCGGTGGGACGCTCGCCGTATGGCGCGGCCGTCGACGTGGAGGCGGGCAAGGTGTTCGTGACCAACCAGCACGCGGACAGCGTGTCCGTCATCGATGCCGCCAGCAACCAGGTGATCGCCACCGTGCCCGTCGGCGGCTACCCGGAAGGCATCGCCGCGCATGGCGGCCGGGTGTACGTCGTCAACTGGATGGACGACAATGTCGCGGTGCTGGACGCGCGCACCCTGCAGGTGCTTGCCACCATCGACACGGGCAAGAACAGCCGCGGCTTCGGCCAGTTCATCGGCGCGCCCTGATCCGACCGCACGTTTCGTCTCGCGCTTCATCCACCAGAGGAGTCATCGATGCGCATAGCAGTCCCCGCCCTGGCGCTGTGCCTGGGCATCGCCACTGCCGCCAACGCTCACGGTCCGACGCGGCAGAAGGTCACGGAAACCATCACCATCAACGCCAGTCCGCAGAAGGTCTGGGACGTCATCAAGGACTTCGACGCGCTGGCGAAGTGGCACCCGGCGGTGGCCAAGAGCCCGGCGACCAAGGGCAACGAGGTCGGCTCGGTGCGCGACCTCACGCTCAAGGACGGCGGCAAGATCGTGGAGACGCTGGAGGATTACAGCGCCGAGAAGATGACCTACAAGTACCGCGCGGCTGACGGCGGCGCGCTGCCGGTCACGAACTACAGCTCGACGATCAGCGTGAAGCCGGCAGATGGCGGCAAGGCGCTGGTCGAGTGGCGGGGTGCCTTTTATCGCGCGTATCCCAACAACAACCCGCCACCGGGACAGGACGACGAGTCGGCGGTGAAGGCCATCACCGGCGTCTACCAGTCGGGCCTCGCCAATCTGCAGAAGATCGTCGAGAAGTGACGACCCACCCCTTCCCTTGCACACGACGCAGATGACGGATCGCGACCCGCCGCCGCTCTTCGAGTCGCGCATCCGCAGCCTGCCGCTGCTGCACCGGGGCAAGGTGCGCGACCTCTACGGCGTCGACGCGGAGCGGCTTCTCGTCGTGCAGACGGACCGGCTGTCTGCGTTCGACGTCGTGCTGCCGACGCCGATTCCCGGCAAGGGCCACGTGCTCACGGCCCTCTCGTCCTTCTGGTTCGACCGGCTCGCGCACGTCGTGCCGCATCATCTGACCGGCATCGATCCGGCGACCGTCGTGGACGCTTCCGAGCGCTCACAGGTCGCCGGTCGCGCGTTCGTCGTGAGGCGCCTCAAGCCGCTGCCGATCGAAGCGGTGGTGCGCGGCTATCTCGCCGGATCGGGCTGGAAGGACTATCAGCGCAGCAGCGCGGTGTGCGGCCTCCCGCTGCCGCCGGGATTGCAGGAGGCGGCGAAGCTGCCCGCGCCCATTTTCACCCCGGCGAGCAAGGCGCCGGCGGGCGCGCACGACGAGAACATCGCCTTCGCTGCGATGGAGCAGGCGGTGGGCAGTACGCTCGCCGCCCGCGTGCGCGACATCTCGCTGCGGTTGTACACTGAGGCTGCGGCGTATGCCGACACGCGGGGCATCATCATCGCCGACACCAAGTTCGAGTTCGGTCTGGATGCCGCTGGCGCGCTGTATCTCATCGACGAGGCGCTCACGCCCGACTCCTCGCGCTTCTGGCCGCGCCAATCGTATGCGGTGGGATCGAGCCCGCCCAGTTTCGACAAGCAGTTCGTGCGCGACTGGCTGGAATCGGTCGCGTGGAACAAGACGCCACCGGGTCCCTCGCTGCCGCCCGACATCGCCGACAAGACGGCAGCGAAGTACCGCGAAGCCCTACGGTTACTCACCACTTGAAGCACGCGCCGCACGGGCGTCCGGGCGATGCGTGACACGCCGCTCGACACCGCTCCCGCCGTTGCACGCGCCGTCGCCATCCTGCGGCGGGGCGGGCTGGTCGCGTTTCCCACCGAGACCGTTTACGGGCTGGGAGCGGATGCCGGGAACGAAGCCGCCGTGCGCCGCATCTTCGCCGTCAAGCAACGCCCCGTCGACCATCCCGTGATCGTGCACATCCCCGACGCGAGCCATCTGCCGCGCTGGGCAGCGCGCGTGCCCGAGGCCGCAGCCCGGCTGGCGGCGGCGTTCTGGCCGGGACCGCTCACGCTCGTGCTCGAGCGCGCCGCGGGAGTGCTCGACGCGGTAACGGGCGGCCAGGACAGCGTGGGCGTGCGCGTGCCCTATCATCCGCTCGCGCTCGATCTGCTGCACGCGTTCGGCGGCGGTCTCGCTGCGCCGTCCGCCAATCTCTTCGGATGTCTTTCACCGACCTCGGCCGAGCACGTCCTCGCAGAGCTCGGCGACCAGGTAGACCTCGTCCTCGACGGCGGCGCGTGTCGGGTCGGCATCGAATCGACCATCGTCGAGGTGAACGGGTCACAACCGCGGCTGCTGCGGCCAGGTGGCATCGGGCTGGCGGCGATGGAGGCGGTCGTCGGTTCGGCAATCCTGCTGGCGGGCAGCGATGCCCCGCGTGCTCCCGGGCGGCTCGCTTCGCACTACGCGCCGCGCACTGCCATGACGCTGGTCGAGCCGGGACAACTTGCCGCCGCGGTGCAGGCCGCGGTGCAGGCGGGACGGCGGCCGGCGGTATTCTCGCGGCATCCGCTGCCGCCGTCTCCCGCCGTGGTGGCGGTGCGGGCGCCGAGTTCGGCGGCGGAGTACGCGCGCGTCCTGTATCGCACGCTGCGGCGCCTCGACGACGTCGGTGCCGACCTGCTGCTCGTCGAAGCGGTACCGGACGCACCGGATTGGCTGGCCGTGCGCGATCGCCTGGCGCGCGCGGCGAGCCACGATCTCGGGGACGACGAACCGTGACCTCGATCGGGCCGCGTGGCGGCTATGCCTTGCAAGGGAAACGGTAGAGGGCCAGGCGGTCGACGGTGACGGGCATGGCGATCCAGCTATTTACCGGCGACGCTGCAGCGGAAGTCGAAGTCCCACAGCATGCCCGCACCTAAGACCTATCCTGAAACGGTTTCACATCGCGAATTCTT
>JAEUMW010000198.1 GCA_016791345.1 Betaproteobacteria bacterium
TGCGCAGCCAGAGCGGCAGCGAGCGGCGTTCGGTCCTCTTGATGGTGCAGGAAGTCGTCCGCTGACATGCACGCGCCGCGTGCGTCGGGACGGCTGCTCGCATGGCTCGGCGTGAGCTTCGCGATCACGCTCGCGTGGTCGGCCAGCGGACCGAAGGATCGCGTGGTGTGGTGGCTCGAGGTGCTGCCTGCGTTGATCGGTGCCGTCGTACTGCTTGCGACCTGGCGCCGCTTTCCACTTACCCCCTTGCTGTATGTCCTCATCTGGGCACACGCTCTCGTGCTGGTGGTCGGCGGACACTATACGTATGCCGAGGTGCCGCTCTTCAACCTGATACGCGACGCGTTCGATCTGGAACGCAACCACTACGACCGCGTCGGCCATTTCATGCAGGGATTCGTACCGGCGCTGATCGCGCGCGAGATCCTGCTGCGCGTGACACCACTCAAGCCTGGCGGAATACTGTTCTTTCTCTGCACCTGCGTGGCGCTGGCGATCTCGGCCTTCTACGAGATGATCGAATGGTGGGTGGCGGTAGCCTCCGGCACCGGGGCCGATGCCTTTCTCGGCACGCAGGGAGATGTCTGGGACACGCAGTGGGACATGTTTCTCGCACTCATCGGCGCCTTGGCGTCACAACTCGCGCTCGGCTGGCTGCAGGACCGGCAGCTGGGTGCGCTGCCCGGCGTCAGGTCAGTATGACATCTACGTGCTGGCGCGCGCCCACGCGATGAGGCGCGCCATTCCCTCGTCGTACGTGATGCGGCTGTGGTAGCCAAGCTCTCGCTGGGCACGCTCGGTCGAGAAGCGAAGGTCGCGCGTGAAGATGGGCATGCCATAGCGCCGAATGTCCCAACGTAGCCGCCGCGGCAACCAACCCCTCGCGGCGGCCACGAAGGCGGGAATCGATATACGCGGGGAAGGCAGTCCCAGGCCGTTCGCGATATCGCACACAAACTCCCGCACCTCGACGGTGGGCTCGTCTATCACGATATAGGCACCGGTGGCAGCCACGTTCTCGATCGATGCCACGACGGCATCCGCCAGATTCTCCACGTAGACGAGGTGGCAGCGAAAATGTCCCCCGGCGACGAACAGCAGGCGGCCCGCAGACAGCGGGGCGACGATGCGGGAAAAAGCCGCGCGGTCGCGCGGACCGTACACCACCCCGGGACGCAGCACGACGACCGACAAGTGCGCGGGGGCAGCCTGCACGAGGCGTTCAGCGGCGATCTTGGAGGCGACGTAGCCGGGGCCGCCGGGGTTCGCTGCGAAGGGCGCCGCCTCGTCCAGCAGGACGCCAGGGCGAGGTTCGTGGACAACGATCGTGCTGAGATGCACGAGCCGTCTCACGCCAGCCGCGCAACAGGCTTCGATGACGCGCTCGGTGCCGCGCACGTTCACGGTATTCCACGCGTCTGCCTCGATACCGCGCCCCGACACGGCGGCACAGTGAACCACGAAGTCCGAACCCCGCGCGGCGGATCGTATGCTCTCGGCGTCCGCGAGATCGCCCTCGACCTGCTCGGCGCCGAAGAGCCACGGCACGGCGACGCAGTGTCGCACCAGCGCCCGCACCGTGTATCCTCTTGCCAGAAGAGCCTCGACGACGTGTCCGCCGACGAAGCCCGTAGCACCTGTCACGAAAACTCGCATCGTCGTCGACTCCGACGGATTCCAAGCTCACTAACTGCTGCCAGGGTCGCAAGACGCTTCAGGTCTTGGCCTTGGGGTAGGTGAGCTCGGTGAGTTGCGCGGACATCCGCAGGTTATGCCGTCCGCGAGCAATCGGGCGGATCAACCTGCCGCACCCAGGTGAATCCCGCGACCTTGCAGGATCCGACGTAGCAGGGGGCCGGCACTGTAAGCTGCCTGAGCGATCTCCGGAACTCGTTGGCTCAGGCGACTCCTGATCCGACTCTCTTCGTTCACGAGATTCCACAAGCGATCGCGAAAGGCACCCACCTCGAAACCGTCGACCGCCATGCAGAAATCCAGGTTCCCGTAAATGTCCCTGTTGATTCCCTGAGCCTTGAGGCTGTAGCCGAGACTCAATGTCGGGACTGTGGAAGACAGGGCAGCGATCGTGGCGTGCGTGCGCGCGCCCACAAACAAACTGCACTGCCCAATTGCCCATTTCGTTTCCGCCGCGCTCAGGTTGTCGGGAAGACACAAGACAGGTTGCCGCACGGACGGTGCAGCGCGGCGTTGCAGTTCGGTGAGGAAGGAATAGTCATCGTTGTAAGGCAAACGCCACACGACGTGCGGCACCAGAAGGACGGCAGATCGGGTTGCTTCTGCGACGGTCTTGATGATGTCGACGCAGATCGTCTGCCATGCGCTGAAATCCAGCCCGGTTTCCCACCATTCCGCCCAGGACTGCCGCAAGAACGCCTTCGCAACCAGAGGGCTCAGGTTCAGGCCGACGGCGCCGCTGGGGATATCAAAAGGCAGTTTCGCCCTGGAGGGTTGTTCGGGGCGCATGACAAATGCGGGGTCCGCAACCAGATGCACATTCTGGTCGACCCCGTTCCGTTTCAGATAGTCGCGGCTTTCTGTCTCGCGCACCAGGACTCCGTCGAGACTTCGGAGGTGCGCAAACATCTCTTCCGCAAACCCTGACTCGCCTTCGAACGGCCCCACCGAAGCTCCCCAAAGAATCAGGGGTAGGCGACGGCTCACGAGAAACTGATCCAGCTGCAAGAACTTGGTCGGCACACCATAATCGAGTGAGTAGTTGTCACCGCCGACCTCGAGCGCGGCGGGTGCCGTCTTCAAATGCGGCAGTAACGCGGAATACTGCGCAGCAAACGGAGCACCGAGTCGCTTACTCAATTGTTGCTTCCACCAATTCCAGGACCACCTCGGTGCCCTTTGCTGCAATGACAAAGAGGTGACCGCCGAATCGGTTTCACCGACATCCTGAAGACCCACTGTCTCGGGATCTCCAAAGACACCGGCAACTGCACTGACGTTCGCCCCGAATTCTCGGCGCAGGATCGCCATCGTCCCGCGAACGATGGCTTCACAGCCGCGATTCCGATAGGGCGCGTTGCCGACAAGGAGGAAGGGAGCGAGCTGTTTCGCGTTCAGTTGAGGACTCCCGGTTCCGCGAGGGAAAGGCTCACTCACGGCCGACCCAAGATCTTGCTCAGCATGGGACGCACTTCTCTGCCCCAGGCATCCCAGTTGAGTCGCTCATCGAACGCGCGTCTCGCCCCCGCCGACAGTTCGCGATATGTGTCGTGGTCGAACCAGAGCCCGGCGATCGTCTCTGCATACTCTTCTGCGCCTGCCGTCAGCGGCAGGGCCATACCGTTCTCGCCATCGCGGACAACTTCTCCAACTCCGCCTACCCTCGTCGTGATCGATGGCAGGGCGTAGGCCCCGGCTTCGCAGAACACGTGCCCGAACGTGTCGCCTCTGGTTGGGAGCAACAGGAACGAACTGGTGCGCAGGAGATCGCTTATCCGACGCCGGGCAGCCGGATCGTTCTTGTCCAGGCGCCCGAGCACCCGCATCTTTTCGTGGGCGCAACCGTCGGGTGGTTGGCAGCCTGCCACGAGCAACTCCGCCGGCACGCCTCGCCTGATCAGATGCTGCAATGTTTCGTAGGCCAGGTCCCCTCCCTTGCGCGGCCACTCGACTCCGAGGAAGAGCAGGCTGCACACGCTGCCGGGGGAGTCCCTGCACACTTCTTCGATTCTCGGCACATCCCCGGAATCGATGTTTGCACCCCAGGGGACGACGCGAATTCTCTCTGCCGGGACGTCGTAATGTTCCCTAAGAGACTGGGCGATCCACTCTGTTGGAACAAGGTTGAGGGTCGCGCGGTGGACGAGATCGGCTTCCAGAGACATCTGTACCTGCACCGACTGTCTCGGCAGTCCTTCGAAGAGAGGATACGCGGAGAGCTCGACGACACGCGGGACGGTGTAGTCAGTGCAATAAACGAGCGGCACCGCAGATCGAACCGCCGGCATTTCCCGGCCTGCCAGCGCGCAGAAGAGCAGATCGAGGTGACTCGCCGCAAGGCGGGGCGAGAGGCTTCTTGCGGCCGCGCGTGCGTAATCGCGTGAGAGCATCCAGGTCGTCGAGCCGCGGTACGACCCCAAAGCGCGATAGAGCTTCCGCGCCAACCTCCACGCGAACGATGGGGGCGGTGGCGGTATCAGCAGCTCGATCATCTCTGCGCCAATCGGCCGCAGTTGCTCCGCCATGTAGTAATTCGCGCCGCTGCCTGTTGCGCGTTGAGTGCCCCGAGTGATAAAGCCGATCCGATGGGTCGTGGTCATCATTCCCCTGACTGTTGGCGCGTGACTGTCGCGTGAGATCTCGTGCGTTGCGCGCCCACATCCGACGCGCGCGGTGCGCAGCGTACGACAACAGCCTATCCTGTCGCTCCGAGCAGGAACACGGTAAACAAGCCTACACCGTTATCACGGTTACAGTGAACCGTCGTTTCCGTTGTTCTCAGGTTGCGGCACGCCGATGGGCCGCATGAGTCGCCGTTCCCGGGGACGCTCAGGCCCCCTTCGCACTATCGCGACAGATGACGCATCGCGCGTTCGAGACCGTCGAGTGTGAGGGGATACATGCGATCGCCCATCAAGCGACGGACGATGCCGATGGAGACGTGATCGCCCCAGCAGTCCTCGGGTTCCGGATTCAGCCAGACCGCCTTCGGATAGACCGCCAGCATCCGGCGCAGCCATACCTCGCCGGTTTCGTGGTTGACGTGACGCACCGACCCTCCCGGACTCAGGATCTCGTGCGGACTCATCGCTGCGTCGCCGACCAGGATCAGGCGGTAATCCTGCGGGTACTTGTGCAGCAGGTCAAGCGTGGGCATTCGCTCGGTGCTGCGACGCTGGCTGTCTCGCCACACGAAGTCGTACGGGCAGTTGTGGAAGTAGAAGTACTCGAGGTGCTTGAATTCCGCCCGTGCGGCGCTGAAGAGTTCCTCGCACTGCTTGACGTGCCAATCCATCGAGCCGCCGACGTCCAGCAACAGCAGCACCTTCACCGCGTTGTGGCGCTCCGGCCGCATCTGCAGGTCGAGCCATCCGGCATTGCGCGCGGTACGCTGGATCGTGCTGTCGAGATCCAGTTCCTCGGCGGAACCCTCTCGGGCGAAGCGCCGCAGCCGCCGCAGCGCAACCTTGATGTTGCGCGTGCCGAGCGCCACGTTGCCGTCCAGATTGCGATACTCGCGCTCGTCCCAGACGCGTATTGCGGTGCGGTTGCCGGCGCTCTGCGCGCCGAGCCGTATGCCTTCGGGATTGTAGCCGTGGGCGCCGAAGGGCGAGGAGCCGCCAGTACCGATCCACTTGCTGCCGCCGAAGTGCGCACCCGTCTGCTCGCGCAGACGCTTCTCGAACTCCGCCATCAGCTTCTCCCAGCCGAGCTTCTCGAGTCGGGCACGGTCTTCGGCCGAGAGGTGTCGCTTCGCGAGCAGCGCGAGCCATGCGGCGGGAATTTCGGGGAGCTGCTCGACACCGCGGAAGTACTCGCCGAACGCGCGGTCGAAGCGATCGAAGTGCGACTCGTCCTTGACCAGGCAGGCGCGCGCCAGGTAGTAGAACGTGTCGATCGAATGATCACAGACATGCATTCGCAGCGCTTCGAGCAGCGTGAGGTACTCCTTCGTCGACACCGGCAACTGGCGCGCCTTGAGATGCAGAAAGAAGTCGATGAGCACGGCGGGGGATGGTGGTGTCGGCAATCGGGGACATTCTGTGCCCGCAGAGCATCGAGATTCAACCTCGACGTGAGTCCGCCAGCGGCGATCTTGTGCGCTGCGTTATCGATACAGAAACCCGTTGTCGTGCACGATCACGGCGCGTAGTGCGCCGCCGATGCCTTGTTTCAGGGCGCGCTCGACCAGGGCGTTTGCATTGGAACTTTCCGCTGCTTTGCCGTTCTTCTCTGAATATCGGCGCGCCGTGAGCATGCCGCGCGACCCGTGGGAAGCGTGGAATGAATACTGCATCGCACGACTGAAATGTTTAGCGTGTAACTTGCAAGAAAGGCCACGGGCGCTACCCCGCCCGCGGGTCTGTTCCAGGTGGAACGGTAGACGGACGTTTCCTCACGCGGATCCGTGACGTCACCGGACATACGCCGTAAGACGGCGTGGGAGTCATGCAATGGGAATACGCAACAGTTCGTCACGTGCCATTTGCGGGGCGTCACCGGCACCATTCAGTGCCCGCTCGTGGCAGTGCAAGCCCGTGCGCTGCGTGCTCGAGCCAAGCCTCCAGCGCACTTCCACCGCGACGACTTTCACCAGTTAACCGAGCCTCCAGCGAAAACAGGCGTGCCATGCGCCTCGGTCACTGGATTCATCGAGTCTTGCGGCGCGTTCACTTCGACGCTCCAGCCTTCGCCGCGCGAAGCCGGTTCGTCTCGTCGCAAGCCGCAAGAAGATTACGCTCAGGGACGGATCAGGGTCGCGGGGCACCCGCTGCGGGTGCTTTCGCGAGATGCAGTGCAACCGGAGGGGCCACGGTGACCGATGAGTGTCACCCTCGCCCAGATGCTTCCGGCCCGACCATACACAGGAAACGAGGAGATCAACATGAACCTCCATGTGCCAGAAACCCCGGATACGGATGAATTCGACTTCTCCGCGAGTTACGGGACGGCTGTTACGCTGGTGTCGAAAAAGACGGGAGCCGAGGTGTTCCGTGATCTGGCCGAGCCCGGACTCGGTCACCTGATCGAGCAGGGGGAACACTATCCCTTTAAGCACCCCAAGGCAGCTTGAGGAGCGCGCTTCCGGCGAAACCGCCGCCGGGTTCTCGGGGCGTCAGAGGCGCCCGGTGGCTCCGAAGATCGCAACCAGCGTGAGATCTTCCTCAATGTCGAAGAACGAGTGCTCGGAGGTGGCGCGCACGTAAAGAATGGTCCCTGCTGATACTTGCTGCTGCGCGCCCGCGACCTTGAGCCGTGCGCGGCCGCTGACGACGAGGTAGACCTCGTCTTCCAGGTGGGGCGCCTGCATGTCCCGCGACCCTGCCGGCAGGTGATAGATCGCGCAACTCAAGCTCGGGGTGTGGAGGAACTCGATGAAGCGGGCTTCTTTCCCCTTGACCCTGCGGGCAAGTTCATCCAGCGTGAACACGCTCCATTCGTTGCTGCTCATCGTTCCAGTCCCCTCTTGTCGCGACCGCACGCGGGCATTATTACATTCCGAAGTCCAGCAGGTGGCGGGAGTCTCGCCCGATCGCGGGGCTGGACGAGCAGGATTCGGGCAAGGGGAAATTTTCATCCGTCGCGAAGCTGCCACGAGCCCGCGTCGCCATCCGCCTTGCCGGCGTATCGAAGAACCGGCAGGCACCGTGAGTGCCACCCGGGCTGCGCGGCGCGGGTGTCGGTCAGGCGTCTGCCGGCGTGGGCGGGTGCCGCGAAGATGCCTCTTTGCGCGCGGCAAGTGCTGTGTCCGGGAAATCCGAAAAGACACCGTCGACCCCGAGGTCGAAGAACTGCAGGTATTCGAGCCGGGGATCGTTGCGGTACTGGGGAGCAAGCGTCGCCGGCTCGTTGCGGAACGTGTAGCAATGGACCCGCAGCCCTGTCGCGTGCGCCTGCGCGATCGTGCTCGTTTGCAGCAATTCGGTCGCGCCGATGTCGCGCAGAATCTGCCGCTTCCACGGGCCGATCGCGTTCGCGTATCTGGAGACGTCGGCGAGGTTCCGGGGCGGCTCGGCTCCGCGCGGGTCGCCGTGGCGTGCGATCTTGACCCGCGTGACGCGGACACCGGCTGCGTCGAATTCGAGTGCATCGTCGTCCAGCAACTGCACCAGTGACACCTGCGTTCGTGTGCGCAGGTACTGCAGGTTGTCGCTCTCGAACGATTGAATGAAGACGGGCGCATCAGCGCGATCGAGACCTCGACGCTGCAGTGCTTCGAGCAGACGCTCCTCCAGCGGCAGACCGAGGGCGACGTGGAAGGCCGGGTGCTTCGTCTCCGGATAGAGGCCGATCGGCTGGCCGCGCGGTGCGCCCGCGCGCGCGACCAAATCGAGAATCTCCTCGAAGGTCGGGATCTCGTACTGGCCATTGTAGTGCTTGGAGCGTGCCGGGTTGGGCTGCACCGCACGCAGCGCCTTGATCTCGCTCAGCGTGAAATCGCTCGCGAAGAATCCGGTGACGGATTTGCCGTCCATGGTGCGGGTCGTCCTGCGGTCCGCAAACTCCGGACGGGCCGTGACATCGGTCGTGTCGTCCAGCAGCGGTTCGTGGCGCGCGATGAGATGTCCGTCGCGCGTGACCACAAGGTCGGGCTCGATGTAATCGGCGCCCTGCTCGATCGCAAGCGCGTACGAGGCGAGCGTGTGCTCCGGCCGATAGCCCGAGGCGCCGCGGTG
>JAEUMW010000199.1 GCA_016791345.1 Betaproteobacteria bacterium
GGTGTGAAGAACGACGCCGCAGCCGCCACCGCGATGCTCATCAGCACGGGCCGCGGCGAAATGCCGAGCTCGACCGACGCTGCCGCCGCGATGGGCGCGATGATGAGCGCGGTAGCCGTATTGCTGATGAGTTGACCGAGCACCAGCGTCAGCACGAAGAGCCCGCCCAGCAGCGCACGCGGCCCCCCGTCGCCGACCAGCGCGAGCAGGTGCTCCGCCATCATGTCGGCCGCTCCCGAGGTGGTCATGGCGGTGGACAGCGGAATCATCCCGCCGAGCAGGATGAGGGTGTTCCAGTCGATGCCGCGATACGCCTGCGGGATAGTGAGCACGCCGAGGAGCACCATGGCGCAGGCGCAGGTGACGCCCGCCACCACCGACGGCACCAGCCCCGACGCGAGCAGCAGGATGAGCAGGGCAAGGACGGCGATGGCGCGCTTCGCCCCCGGCCCGAGCGCCACGGCCTGACGACGCACGAGGTCGGGCGAGTCGACGAAGAGCACTTCCGGATCTGCCAGTTTCCGGTCGAGCCCCTCCCACGTGCCCTGCAGGAGGACGTGATCGCCCGCCGCGAGTGCGGTGGGCTGCGCGCCCAGGTCTTCGCCGCGGTGCTGCACCGCGAGGACGATGAGATCGCCATCGCGCGTCACCATGCCGGGGAACACCGTGCGCCCGATCAGGTTCGAGCGCGGCGGAATCACCACTTCCGCGAGACCCGACTCGCGATTGAAAAGAGTCGACGCAACATCACCGGCCGCAGCCTGTGCGCACGGCGCGAGATGCTTGTCGGCGGCCAGGCGCCCTGCCGCTTCGGCCGAGCCACGCACGAGGATCACATCGCCCTCGGCGATGGTGGTGCGCTCGCGTGCCCCTCGTTTCACGTCGCTCTGAATCGAGACGATGCTAAGACCCGGGTAATCGCCGAGCGCGATGGCCGAACGCGTGATGCCGACGTACGGCGACGTATCCCTGACCCGCAGGCGCAGCAATCCGTCCGCGATGCGATACTGCTCGACCAGCGTGTGCGCATGCCGGCTGAAGTCCGCCGGCAGCGCTTCGCCGTTGCGCTCGGGCAGCAGATAGCGGCCGAGCAGCACGATGATCGTCAGCGTGCCGAGGACGAGCGGGATGCCCGCCGCGGCAAACTCGAAGAAGCCGAAGGCGCCGACTCCGGCATACTCGGCGGCGTTCGACATGAGCACGTTCACCGGTGAGCCGACCAGCGTCATCAGGCCGCCCGCGCTCGCCGAGAACGCGAGCGGCATCGCGATGCGCGAGATCGGCAGGCCGACCCGCATCGCCGCCACCACGGCCACCGGCAGCAGCGCCGCAACGGCGCCGATGAAGCTCATCGCCGCGGTGAAAAGCACGCAGACGAGCATCACCAGCACGAGCAGCCGCGTGTGGCTCGCGCCCGCCCTTCGTATCAGCATCTGTCCGGCCCATGTCGTCACCCCGGCCGCCTCCAGACCGGCGCTGATGACGAAGAGCGTGGCGATGAAGATCACCACCGGGTCGCCGAGACCGGCGAATGCCGCCCCGGCATCGAGCACTCCGGTATAGAACAGCGCGAGCGCCACACCGAGTGCCACGACGGCGACCGGCACGCGGTTCCACACGAACAGTCCGACAGCGACGATCAGGATCGTGAAGGTGATGGCAATGTCACTCATGCTTTCGTCCTGTCATCCGGGCGGCCGACATCCGCTGGTTTGCGCCCGCGCCGACACGATGCGCGCGTCACGGCACCACGGTGAGGAAGAGAAAGGCGGCGAACAGCACGAGCTGCACCGCTCCCTGCATCATGTTGGCACGGCCGGTGCCCACACCGATGCTGCCGATGACCAGGGTGAGCGCGAGCAGCACCACGTCCTTCGGCTCGATGCCGAGCACGAGCGGCAAGTCGAAGGCGAGGCAGAGCACCACGACGATCGGGGTCGTGAGCCCGATCGTGGCCAGCGCCGAGCCGAGCGCGAGGTTGAGGCTCGTCTGCAGACGGTTGGCGAGCGCCGCGCGCAATGCCGCCACGGTTTCCGGCATGAGCACGACGAGTGCGATCACGACACCGATCACCGCGAGCGGCAAACCGGCGGAGCGCACCGAGGCCTCGACCGTCGGCGAGAGCACCTTGGCCAGACCCACGACGCCGACCAGCGATACCAGGAGCAGTCCGAAGCTCGCCCAGGCCCGGCTGGTGGTGGGCGGAGCCGCATGCTCGGAGGCGTCTGCTGCTGCACTCTTCTTCGGCAGAAAGAAATCACGATGCCGCACGGTCTGGAAGAACACGAACACGAGCCAGAGCGCGAACGAGCTGGCGGCCACGAAAGCGAGCTGCGCCTTGTTGTATTGCGCGTAGCCGGCGCTCTTGGTGAATACCGGCATGATCAGGATGAGCGTCGCCAGCGCGGCGAGCGCCGACAACGCCGGCCCTGCACCCTGCGTCCGGTACTCGAGCTCGCCGTGGCGCAGCGCGCCGAGGAACACGCACAGGCCGATCACCCCGGTTCCGATGATCATGACCGTCGCGTAGAGCGTGTCGCGCGCCAGCGTGGCGGCCTCCGGCCCCCCGGCGAGCATGATGGAGACGATGAGCGCCACCTCGATCACCGTTACCGCGAGCGCGAGCACGAGCGTGCCGAACGGCTCGCCGATCCGGTGCGCCACCACCTCCGCGTGATGCACCGCCGCCGTCACCGCCCCGATGAGGCCGAGCGCGCACAGCACCCCGAGCAGCGCACCGAGCGGCGCCACCAGCGCGAGGCCGAGCAGCAGCGCAGCGAGGATGGGGACCGCGACAGGCCAGTGCTTTGCGACCGGGATGTCCATCGGGGTTCAGCTCGCCGTGCGCAGCAGCGCGAACAGCGCCGAGAGCAGGATGACGATCACGGCCGTGGCGAGGACGAGGCGGTCGGCGAAGAGGCGGCGCATGGAATCTCCTAGACGAAGCTGTAGCGCTCGGAATGGTACTTCGCCAGCGGCACGCCGAGTTCGCCG
>JAEUMW010000200.1 GCA_016791345.1 Betaproteobacteria bacterium
GGGTCTGGGCAAGATCGTCCATCGCGCCAACGAGAACGGTAAGTTCAAGGTGACCACCTTGCGCAACATTGCCCTTACCTCGCCCTATATGCATAACGGCTACTTCAAGAGCCTGCGCGCCGTGGTCGACTTCTATAACAGTCGCGACACGAAACCCGTCTGCAAGGACCGCTTCACGTCCGAAGAGCAGGCCGTAAAGACCGGCTGCTGGCCCGAGCCCGAGGTCGCAGAGAACGTGAACAAGGACGAGCTCGGCAACCTCGGACTCTCCGATCGGGAGATCGACGACCTGGTGGCTTTCCTGCTGACCCTCACCGACGGCTGGGACAAGGACGCGCGAAGGTAGCGGCTGCGCGCAAGCCGGAGAAAGCAGGTCCGACTCGCGCGGGCGGGCCTTACAATAGGGGTCCGTCTTCCGCTGCGGGATGTTTGCATCCCGCGCATCTCCTTGTTGCGTGAATCGACCTAGAAACCCTCCGCTGCGCGAGCCGGCGCACGACGTACCGTCAGCGTCGAGTCGCAACTACGCTGCACAAGGCGTGGCGTTCGATCTTCGCCCCACCGCAGCGCTGTTGCGCGATGCGTTTCCGATTCCTGTCTTCTCCGGCGATGCGTACCTGCGCTGGCTCTACGAGCGCAATCCACATGGCCGTGCCACCCTGGGCGACGTCGATGACGACGACGGCCGACGGGTCGCGCACCTCGGTCTCGTGCCGCAGGTGTGGCGCAGCCCGGAGGGCAGCGAGCGGTTCCTGCTCGCGCTCAATGCGGTGCACGCGGTCCGCCAGTACGTGCGGCAGGCGCGTCCGCCGGCGGGCGCGAGGTCCCGCAAACGGGTGACCCTGGCGAATCTTGCCGCCGGCCTGTACCAGCAGGCTGCTGTCGAAGGTTACGTCGGCGTATTCGGGGTTCCGAATGCCCAGTCGACGCACACCTTCGTGCGCAAACAGGGCTTCCGTCTGATCCGGCCGCTGCCGGTCCGTGCATGCCTGCCCGTACCGCCCTGGCGCGGCAGGGTCGAGAGCTTCGATGCCGACGCGCAGTTTCTGCGCAGTGACCGCTTCGCGGAGGTGGTGGCGGGACTCGGCGACCTGCCGGTCGATCGCTGGGTACAGCATGTCTCGACGCCGTGGCTGCGCTGGCGGCTGTCGCGTCCGCTCGCCCGCTACGCCCTGCATCGCGGGCCGGCCGGCATCGCGATCTCGACCGACGAAGTACGCAGCGGCGCGCGCTTCGCACTCATCCTCAAGCTTTACCCGCGAATGGACGCTGGGTGGGACGGCCGCAGCCGGATCCTCGCGAACGATCTCGTGTTCGCTGCCTGCCGACATCACGGTACGCCCTTCGCGGTGTACGCGGGCTTCAACCGTCACATGAAGGTCTGGGGCGTTCCCGTCCCCCGACGCTACCTCCCGGCGCCGCTCAACCTCAGCATCCTGTCGCTCGACCGCGCGGTCGACCAGACGTGTTTCGACGTCGACACCTACGAGTTCCTCGATGGCGATCAGTACTGACGAAAGCCGCGGTATCACCTTCACGCTCGATCTCGAGGACGGGCGGGAGAACGGAACCGAAGCCGGTCGGTTCATTGCCGTGACCCAACGCCTGCTCGACTTCCTGGCACAGCGTGCTGTGCGGGGGACGGTATTCGTCGTCGGCGAACTTGCCGAAGCGCATCCCGCGATGGTGCGCGCGGTGGCGGATCACGGTCACGAGATCGCGCTGCATGCGTATCGCCACGTGCCGCTGACGCAACTCGATCGGGAAGCGTTTCGCGCCGAGACGATGAAAGGGAAGACGCTGCTCGAGGACATTACCGGTCAGCCGGTGGTCGGCTATCGGGCACCGATCTTTTCCCTGGTCAGGGAAACGGTGTGGGCAGCAGACGTTCTGGGCGAACTGGGGTTTCGCTACTCGTCGAGCGTGCTGCCTGCCAAGAGCCCGCTCTTCGGCTACCCGGAGTGTCCGTCGAATCCGTTCACGTGGCCGGGCGGCCTCATCGAACTGCCGGTCCCGGTAGTCGCGATCGGAGCGACGGGTATCCCGTTTCTGGGCGGCATCTACCTGCGCGTATTGCCGTGGACGGCGGTCAAAGTCGGACTCTCCCTGTGCAGCCGTGGGCAAAGTCTGTGGACCTACTGCCATGCGCACGACTTCGACGCCGACGAGCCGTTCCATCCCATCGACAGTCTGGGCTGGGCCGGCAGCCGTCTCTTTTTCGCGGGCCGTCGCCGCATGTTCGACCGCCTCGACCGGCTGATTCGCGAGGGCGTGGCGCCGCCGCTCGCGGAGCGCGTTGCCGGCGGAATTACGGCGCCCCGGTTGCAGCCGGCGTAGACGAGTTCAGAGGATTTGCAGCCCTGGAGCGGCGGTCAATCGATGGCTGCGTGTACGAGGCGGAACGACGGCGTTCGGCGTTCGAGCGAAAAGTCAGTGTGTCCACTCGCCTCCGTCTCTATCGTGACCTCTGCGACAGGCTTCGAAGTGCTGTCCACCGTCAGGGTGACGTGCGCGTGCTCTCCAACTCGCAGATCCAGGGTCTCCCGGGCCTCGCTGTTGACCGAAAACTTCATGCGGCAGGGAGCATTCTCATTGAACGGGGCAACCTCCATGCGTATCCGATGGAGGCGCCGCTCCGGTAGCTGCAGGAGGAGAGCAGCAGACGGCCCGTAAGCCCAGCGGATGCTCTTCCCGTCGCGTGGCGGTGCATCGACCCAGCTCGGCCCGTACACGCCCCACGGATCTGCAGAAGTGCCGTCGAGCTTCGTAACGCGTGGTGGCGGCGGTCCGATGCGTTTCCAGGAAGGCAGATCCTTTGGTGGTCCGGCAACCTCGTAGAAGTTGATCTCGACCTCGTCGCGCCGCGACCAGCCGTTTGCCGGCCAGATGTAGTGAGCGAAGCTGACGCGGCCGGCGTCGTCTTCGTCGCTTGGCTTGCGCTCGCCGGGCGGTTGGCAGGCTTCGGTTTCCCGGCAGATACGGTCGCCCACTCGTGCGAGCGCGGTCACCGTGTCGTCGGTTCGCGGTCGGCTATGTGCCTGGGCGCTCTTGTAGAGCAGCAGGGGCGAGGCGGCCCCTCCCAGCACGAAGCCGTTATCCGACAGACCCGCACCGTGATCACCGATGACGACGATGGTCGAATTGTCGTAGACGCCGTGGGTCTTGAGTGCCCGCAGCAGGCGCCCGACCGCGGCGATCGAGCAGCGTGCCTGGTCCTGCAGCGCTTCTTCGGTCAACTCGTGGTCGCGGCGCACTGTGCAGTCCGCGCCGAGCACGGCGGGCGGATGCGTCGTCATGAGATGGATGAACTTGAGCGTGGGCGGTCCCGAGTCGACGCTCACCCGTGCCGTCAGCCAGGCGAGCGTCGCATAGCCTTCGCGCGCGCTTTCCGGAATCGGCTCCTCGCCCAGCAGCCATTCGCCATCGCGATAGATGTCCGGCTTCCACTGCAGGGGGGAAACCGCAAAGAGCGACAGGTCGATGAGCTGCAACGAGTCGTGCGCGAGGGCGTTGAGGTAGCCGGTGCGGACTTTCCTGTCCTGCGCGCACACCGCTCCGGCGGGACACAGATTCAGCAGTGGATTCAGCACGGCGGCCCGATAACCGGCGCGCGCATGCGCAGCGACGAATGAATTGCTGACGATGGAGTCGGTGAGGTAGGTGCTGACCCGTTCCTGAGGGGCGAGGGCGTGGCCGCCATGGATCGCAGGCAGCGACAGCACTGTTGTCGGCGACGGGCTGACTGCGTTGCGAAAGAAGGTGAAGCCATCGAATTCATCCGTCGCGGTAGTCCCCTCGGCCAGGAGACGCTCGAAAAGGCTGGCCTGAAACGTGTCGAGCAGGATGACCACGACGTTCCGGGAGCGGGAGAAGGTCGCCCACTCCGTGCCGGTGCCAAGCTCCGGTTTCTTCAATCCGCCGCTCGCTGCCGATACGGCTGCTGTGCCGAGGAAAAGCAGGTTCAACAGCAGCAGGAAAAACGCCGCATCGCGCGGGCGCCGCCGCGCGAACCAGTAGGCGATGCCCGCCACGGCGAAAAGAATCCCGATGTTGGTCAGTATCGCGTCCAGCGGCGTGTCGAAGAAGATCGGCGAGCCGTCGAGGCTTGCGTCGGGGCCACGCGACACGAGGGAGCTTGTCCAGAGGGCGAGGGCGAGCCCCGCGAGCAGCGCGCCATACCCGGACTTCCAATCTGCACTCCCCTTTGCTCCCGGCAGGACGAGCAGCGCCACGACGGCCAGCGCAATGACCACCAGAAGGGCGAGGTGCTCGATCAGGGAGAACGCGAAGAACGGTCCGTTGACGCGAAAGGTCAGGCTCGGCTGCAGGACGAACACGAGGTTCGCCAGCAGCGTCGCTGCCGCCACGGTAACCGTGAACGGGCCTGCCCGGAGAGGGCGATTCGACTTACCTGCGCTCATAGACGGCGAGCACGCGTCCCGAGTCGGGGAGCGTGGCTCGCCGCACGATTCTCGACTTGGCACCGAGTGCGCGAAAGAAGGCCTGCTCGCTATAGTCGACGAGCCTGGCGGATTTGAAGCTCAGCAGTCTTGCGAGGAGAGGATCGCCCGGCGGTACGAACTCGACCACACCTCGGGGTGCCGCCTCGACGAATCCCGCAACAGCGTCTGCGAGGGGAACGTTGCGGCCCACGGATACATGATGGAGCACCGCGAACGCGATGAGAAAGTCAGGCTGGCATCGCGCCAGGAAGGCGCTGCGCTCCTTGCCGCGCCAGCCCTGGTTCGGCGTCGGGTTGCACCAGTCGATGCGCAGCGGCAGCAGCGGCAGCTGGTCTTTTCTTGCACGCGCGACGCATTGCTCGAGCGCGAGGTCATCCAGGTCGACGCCGACCACGAACTCGGCGCCGGCCGCGTGTGCCAGAGCGCCGTAATGCCCGTCGTTGCAGCCGACGTCGAGCACGACCGATGGCCTGAGTTCACCGACGGCTTCGCGCACGAGGCTTTCGCGGACCGCGTCGTCGTGGGCAAAGGCCGCGCGCCGAGCGCGGTAGTCGTGCCATCCGGGGGTGCGGCTTGCCGGCAGTTCCAGCTTTGCGATCCAGGCCGCCAGCCGCTTCATCAGTGCGATGACTGCCGACCTGGGAACGCGTGCCTGCCGCAGCTTCGAGACCGTTTCGCTGGAAGTGAGGCGTGCCGAGCGTGTGGCCCGCGCCGGCAGATGGACGTTGAGCAACGTATTGAGTGAAAGCCAGCTCCACGGGCCGAGCAGGCGCGACACTTCCTGCACGCCGATGCCTTCGAGATCGCCGCGATACCAGGGGTGGAACGGGATCCCGCGCCGCGCCGCCAGCAGCAGCGGATTGAGGAACTGCGTGCAGAACTGCGTGTGCGCGACCCAGGGTTCATCCGCGATATAGCGGTCGAACGAGAGGACGTCGATGAAGACCGGGCGGACCCCGTCGAACTGGACGTTGAAAGCGCTGGCATCGACCATCTTGAGCCCGTGCCGGATGGCGTCCATGTTGAGTTCCAGATGGAACAGGGCAGCTGCCTTCAGGAGCGAGAACGGCCACTCATACGGATAGCTGATGAACCTGACCTTCTCGTGCTCGAGGACGTGGCCCGTCCTTCCGTGGCACGCCGTCTCAACGGCCTGGGTCCTGACGATGCGCCCGCCGCGCTCAGCCACCTCCTGGAAGCCGCACGCGCGATAGGCGTCGAAGCGTTGGACGCCGTCCGCCGCGAGGCGACGAAAGACGCGTCCTGCGGACTCGAAGACGGTGCCCGCTGCGTCGCGAAATGACGCAGGGTGGGCGCGCGTATCGAGGTTAACGATCGTGTTCAGATGCATCCTCTTTCGCATCGCGGCGCAGAAAGCCGACAAGCTTCGACCAGTACATCCTGGCCACTGTCCCGGCGACGGCGATTGCGCCCAGAAGCGCCTGGATCAACATGCTTCCGGTGCTCAGGTCAACGTAGGCGAAAGCGGCCGGCGCGAACGCCATGCCGCCGATTGCCACTACCCACACCGCGACTCGGTGCGGTCCGTGTTGCGTCATGTCTGTCTCCTCGCGATCAGAGCGATTCGGTAAGATCCTGGATAGACGCACTCTGCGGGCAAGATCGGTGCCATGGGAATCGGTGTGCGGTTGAGCGCCTTCATGCCCAGGTCGGAACCAGCCTTCGGGACTCGGGTCGGACCCAGTACTCGCGTCCTTGCATCCGAAGATGTCCATGAAGAAGCTCCCCGCGCTGCTACTTGCTTCCGTGCTCCTCGCCGGCTGTGCGACCAATCCGGTGACGGGGCGCAGGCAATTCATCATGGTCTCCGAATCGGAGGCGATCGCCGCTTCCAAGCAGGCTTACGCCGCGGAACTCGCGCCGCTCGCGAAACAGGGGAAGGTCGACAACGATCCTGCGATGACCAGGCGTGTGCACGCCATCACCAGCAAGCTGATCGCACAGGCCATCAAGTACCGGCCGGAGACGGCCAAGTGGGAGTGGAGCGTCAAGGTCATCGACGACCCCCAGACCGTCAATGCGTTCTGCATGGCGGGGGGCAAGATGGCGATCTACAGCGGGCTCATCACCAAGCTGAACGTGACCGACGACGAGATCGCGAACGTCATGGGGCACGAGATCGGGCACGCGCTCTCCAACCACACTGCGGAAAAGATGTCGGTCGCCATGGCGAGCCAGCTCGGGGCGGCGCTGGCCGGTGTCGCTGCGGGTTCGCAGTACGGCGGGGCCGTGTCCTCCGGCGCGGCGGTTGCGGCGACCCTTGCCGTTCAGCTTCCCAACAGCCGCACCGCGGAGTCCGAGGCCGACCGCATCGGCATCGAGCTTGCCGCCAAGGCGGGGTACGACCCGAATGCTGCGGTCACCCTGTGGGAGAAAATGGCAAAGGCGGGCGGCGGCCGGCAGCCGGAATTCCTGAGCACGCATCCGGCCCCGGAAACGCGCATCCGCGACTTGCAGACGCTGGCGCCGCAGATGATGCCGTACTACCTCGACAAGTCGCCGCGGCCGGTCTACCCGCTGCGCTCCTGAGGCGAAGCATGTGGCGCCGTGCGCAAAGGACGCGCGCGGTTACAATGTCGCATGCCCAAGGTCTCGCCCTACCATGACGCAGCGCCTTACGTCACGAAGGACGGTTCGCTCATCCGCGAACTGATGCACCCGGCGCACCATGACAGTCGCGCGCAGAGTCTCGCCGAGGCGGTGGTGCCGGTGGGGCGCGAAACTGCCCTGCACCGGCATCGAACCAGCGAAGAGCTCTATCACGTGACCGGCGGTGAAGGTTTGATGACTTTGGGTTCCGAAACCTTTCAGCTTCGCCGCGGCGACACGATCTGCATCCCGCCAGGGACCGCCCACCGTGTACGCAACACCGGGTCAGAGCCGCTCGTCATCCTGTGCGCGTGTGCGCCTGCCTACTCGCACGAGGACACCGAGATCCTCGCAGGCGGTGCAAAGACGACCCTGCTTCTGATCCGCCACGGCGAGACGGCGTGGAACGCCGAAGAGCGCATGCAGGGGCACGAGGACGTTCCGCTGAACGAACGTGGACGCACTCAGGCCGAAGCGCTCGGTGCGCGCTTTGCCGGCGAGACGGTGCACGCGCTCTATTCCAGCGATCTCAAGCGTGCGGTGGAGACCGCGCGGAGCATCAGCGCGACGACCGGCCGCCCGGTGGTGCACGACGCCCGCCTGCGGGAGCGCCATCTCGGCGTGCTGCAGGGGGTGCTGCGGCACACCGCCTACCAGACAACGGGTGATGTTTACGCGGCCTATCGTGCGAGCGATCCGGACTACGTGATCCCCGAAGGGGAGAGCACTCGCCAGTTCATGGCGCGCGTGCTGGCCTGCATCGACGAACTGGTTCGCCGTCACGCGGGCGAAAGAATCGTCGTCGTCGCACACGGCGGGGTGCTCGACCAGCTCTACCGCCATGCCGTGGGTCTGCCGATGTCGGGCCCCCGCGCCCTCACCTTGCGCAATGCGAGCATCAACTGCATCGAGATTGAAGGAGATCGCTGGACACTCGGCGACTGGGGCGACGTCCGCCATCTCGAGCGCACCGTGGCGCTCGACGACTACTGAGCGCCGCCCGACATCAGGACGATGGTGAGACTGCGCACCCCTTGCGCGCCGTGGATCAGAATCCCTTCGATGTCGGCGGTGGCCGACGGTCCCGTCATCAGCACGGCGTAGCGCGCTTCGCGGAACCCCGGCTGCTCGTACGCATGATGCAGATTCGGGAGGATGACCGCCGGATCGAGCAGGATCACGAAGTGCTGCACCAGGTAGCCGATGGCGTTGACCTGCAGCTCCGTCTCGCTCAGGAAGACCGACCCCGTCTCGGCGACGCCGAAGCGCGCCCGGACCACCCCTACGTCGACGTCCTGCAGATCGGCAGGTGCGCTCAGGGTGGCGAGGTCGCGTGTGCCGCGCGCTTCGGGAGTCGCCGAGCAGATGATCCGGGCATCCGGAAAACGGTCCCGCACGAAGGCGTCGACGTCGGAGCCGCGCGGAAGCTCGGCGAGTTTGCCGCCCATGCGCGTGACGGCTTCCTTGAAGCGGTCGAGCATCGGTGGCAGGTTGGCGTCGAACAGGGGCACGTCCGGCAGCGGGCGCGCTGCCGGCTGATGGCGACGGATGACGCCCAGGATGTCGTCGCGGCTGCTCATGATGGCTGCCCCCGGTTCTTGATGTACCACTGACGGAAGGTCTGCTGCGGGGCGACGGGGACCTCGCGCTGCCGGCCCCAGGCGTTGAAGCGCGTATAAAGCATGAACCGCGGCAGGTACTCGCTTGCCGCGCTCGCGCCTTCGACTGCGGCGCGGTAGAGCTTCGGGCTCGCCAGCACCTTTCCCGCCGCCTGCATGGCCTGCTTCTTCACGAACGGTAGCTGCCCGCGCTCGGCGATCACCTGCCGCCACTTGTAGATCTGCTCGTGGATATTGATCTTGACCGGGCAGACGTTGCTGCAGCTTCCGTTCAGCGTCGAGGCAAAGGGCAGGTTGCTGTATTTGCGCAGGCTGAACGTCGGATCGATGATGACGCCGATCGGCCCCGAATATGTGGCACCGTAGCTCAAACCCCCGCTGCGGCGGTAGACCGGGCACGTATTCATGCAGGCGCCGCAGCGGATGCATTTGAGCGACGTCCAGAAGTCCGCCATGCCGAGCCGCTCGGAGCGCCCGTTGTCGACCAGCACGATGTGCATCTCGGTGCCGGGGCGGGGTGCGCGCATGTGCGAGGTGTACTGCGTGATCGGCGAACCCAGCGCGCTGCGCGAGAGCATGCGCACGAAGACGCCGAGATCGCGCACGCGCGGGATCAGCTTCTCGACGCCGACCGACGCAATGTAGAGAGGCGGGACGTTGACGCTCAGGTCGGCGTTGCCTTCGTTAGTACAGACGACAATGCTGCCGGTCTCGGCGACCGCGAAGTTGGCGCCGGTCATGCCGGCCTCGGCGCCGACGAAGTACGGCCGCGTGTTCTGGCGCTGGCTCTCGGCGAGGTAGTGCGGGTCGCTGTTGGTTGGATCGGTGCCGATGGTGCGACCGAACACCTGCGCCACATCCTGCCGCAGCTTGTGCACCGAGGGCACGACGATATGGCTAGGGGGCTCGTCGTCCAGTTGCTGGATGCGTTCGGCAAGATCGGTCTCGATCACGGTGACGCCGCGCTTCTCGAGGAACGGGCGCATGTCGCATTCCTCGGTGAGCATCGATTTCGCCTTCACGAGCGTCTTCGCGCCGCGGTTACGCAGAATGTCGAGCACGATCTCGTTGTGCTCGATGGCGTCCACCGCCCAGTGCACGCGCGCGCCGTTGGCGATGGCGTTGCGCTCGAACTCCTCCAGGTAATCGGCGAGATGGGTGAGCGTGTGCTCCTTGATGGCGGAAGCGAGCCGCCGCAGTTCCTCCCACTCGGGAATCGACTCGCTCTCCCGGTCGCGTTTCTTGCGCAGATCCCACAGCCTTCGATCGTGAAACGCGACGTGCTCGGTCGAGGCGATGAACTCGGAGGCCGCCTCCGCGTGGTCGATGCGCTTCTCTCTCATTCGCGTGCTCCGTTCAGGATCTGGGAGATGTGCATGAAGCGCAGGTCGAGCCCCAGGCGCTCGGCACAGCCCTTCTGGTGCATGAGGCACGATGAGTCCGCCGAGACGATGTACTCGGCGCCCGCCCGCTTGTGATCCGAGACCTTGTCGTGGCCCATGTTCGCCGAGACCGACTCTTCGAACAGCGAGAAGGTGCCGCCGAAGCCGCAGCACTCGTCGGGTCGGTCCGGGGTGACGAACTCGATCCCCTTGACCTTGGAGAGCAGGTCGAGCGGTTTCGAGAAGAATGGCTCGCTCACTTCCGTCGCCTTCGCATGGCGCAGCCCGCGCAGGGTGCCACAGCTGTTGTGCAACCCCACCTTGTGCGGGAACTCCGCCCAGGGAAAGGCTTCCACCTTGAGCACGTCGTGCAGGAACTCGACGAGTTCAAAGGCGTTTCGCCGCAGCTGTTTCACTTCCTCGGTCTGCTCCACCGCCGTGAAATGGTCGCGCACGTGGTGGATACAGCTGCCTGACGGCGCGACGATGTACTGGAAACCGGAGAAGTTGCGCACGAAAAGCGCCTCGGCGCCCGCCGCCTCTTCCTCGCAGCCGTTGTTGGCCATCGGTTGCCCGCAACAGGTCTGGTCGAGCGGATACACCACTTCACAGCCGAGCCGCTCGAGCAGTTCCAGCGTGGCGATGCCGACTTCCGGGAAAAAGGCGTCGATGAAACAGGGGACAAAGAGCGCAACTTTCAACTGATCCTCCTTCCTCTTGGTTCTTTTTGGTGGCACCGACTTGAGCGGTGCTCTCGACCGCACAATAGACCGAAGCTTCAGACATTTCCAGTCGATTTGCGTTCGCTCCCACGCAATCCCGCGCGGCTCGTGCGCATGCCATTTGCTGCAGCGCCGCCGGCGCGCACGCTACAATTCGCGCCGGCCGTTCCGCCCTCGGTCCCTTCTTCGACTCCCCACATCCATGCACATTCACATTCTCGGCATCTGCGGCACCTTCATGGGCGGCCTCGCCCTGCTGGCGCGCGCTGCAGGACACCGTGTAACCGGCTGTGACGCGGGCGTCTATCCGCCGATGAGCACACAGTTGGAAGAACAGGGCATCGAACTCGTCGAAGGCTTTGGTGCAGATCAGGTCGCGTTTGCACCCGATCTCTTCGTCATCGGCAACGTCGTCACGCGCGGCAATCCCCTGATGGAGGCGATCCTCGACCAGGGGCTGCGTTTCGTGTCCGGACCGCAATGGCTGGCGGAGAACGTCCTGCATGGGAAATGGGTCCTCGGCGTGGCGGGCACCCATGGCAAGACGACGACGGCGTCGATGCTCGCCTGGATTCTGGACTGCGCACAATTGCACCCCGGTTTCCTCATCGGCGGCATTCCGCAGAACTTCGGAATCTCGGCGCGGCCCGCTGTGGCCGATTCCCCGTTCTTCGTAATCGAGGCGGACGAATACGACACCGCCTTCTTCGACAAGCGCTCCAAGTTTCTGCACTACCGTCCGCGCACGGCGCTGCTCAACAATCTCGAGTTCGACCACGCCGACATCTTCGCCAACCTCGACGCCATCGAAACGCAGTTCCACCACCTGGTCCGTACCCTGCCCTCGAACGGGCTCGTGGTCAGCAACGGTCGCGATGCCAGCCTCGATCGCGTGCTTGCCCGCGGGTGCTGGACGCCGGTGGAACGCTTCGGCATCGACGAGGGCTGGCAGACGCGAGAGGTGGCCGACGGCGGCTTCGAGGTGCTGTTTCGCGGCGAGACGCAAGCCACCGTGGGCTGGGACGTGCCGGGCGAGCACAATCGGCTGAACGCGCTCGCGGCGCTCGCCGCCGCGCGCCATGCCGGTGTTCCGGTCGGGGTTGGTGCCGAAGCGCTCGCTTCTTTCCGGAATGCGAAGCGCCGGCTGGAAGTGCGCGGCGTGGCGGGCGGCGTCACCGTCTACGACGATTTCGCTCACCATCCGACCGCCATCCGCGCCACCATCGCCGCGCTGCAGGAGCGTGTCGGCAAGGCGCGCATTCTCGCCGTCCTCGAGCCCCGTTCGAACACGATGAAGATGGGGGTCTGGAAAGACAGCCTTGCTGCGAGCCTGTCGGATGCTGCCCACGTGTTCTGCTATACCGCGACCCTGGGTTGGGACGCGCCGGCCGCGCTCGCCCTGCTCGGGGCCAGGTGTTGCGCCACTGCCGACCTGGGCGAGTTGGTGGAATCGATCGCCCGCGAAGCCCGCACCGGGGACCACGTCCTCGTAATGAGCAACGGCGGCTTCGGCGGCATCCACGAAAAACTGTTGGCCCGGCTCGGCTAAATTTCCGGGACTTGAGTTCTTCGGATTCAATGGCTTGGGGAATTTCCCTGCGCGCTACATGGGGAATGGGGAACCTCGCACCCGCAAAGCGGTCCCTCTCCCTTTACCTCCCAAGCGGTGCGCAATTCGGCACCGCGCACAAGTCCTGAAACGTAGATTCGACTTTTCCCCTCCGGTGATTCCCGCGAGGCGGCCGGAACAGGTCCTTTGGGTTGCTGTGCTGAGTCGGGCGGTGTTGGACGTACGCCATGGCTCGCAAGAGGAGGCCCTGGGCGTGCTCGGCTGGATGGAGCGTGATCGCGACGAGTTCGAGCAGGTGATCTCACTGGCCGGGCTCGAGGCGGGGCACGCCGAGCGTTTCGAACGCGCCATGCGTTCTGCGGTGGAAGCCCGCTTCGGGCGCGCACCCGGTCTTCCCCAAGGCGCTTGCTCGCTCGATAGCTCCGGCGCGCTGGCCTGAGTTTGCGGGTAGGATCGAGCGGTCGGATTGTGCGACCGGGGCGCGTCTCGTCTCCCGATAACGCCGATACGGCTGCGTCCTTCGATCTTGCAAGGTCGCTCGCGAGACGGGTGGCTGGTACGCTCCTGCTCTTGCAATTTCGCCGTCTCACTTCCAAAAGAGGCATAACCCATTGATTCCGCGTACTGTCCGCCGTTGGCTGATCTTGATCGCAGTTATTTTCGGCGTGGGCCTGCTTGCCACGGCCTTTCTCGCCGGAGGCGTCGCGGAGGAGCGCGCTTACTGGCCCTTCGGCGGGCGTTACGCATTCGTGGAAAGGCTCTCCGAGCGCGCCGGGCGCATGGAACGAAAGCTCGATGCGTACGTGAAAACGGTCATCCTCACGGGTTATCACGAGGTGGTCGTCGAGAGCTACCCGCTGCCGTTCGGTGATTCCCACGCACCCGGGCCGTTCCTGGCCCTCTCGAACACCGAATTCCTGGTTGCGACGCGCCTGGGCGAGCTTCATCACGTCGCGATCGACGGTCAGACGGTAAAGGCAACGCTGGTGGGCTCGCTCGGCGTCGCCGAAAACATCCAGGCGCCGGCGGGTGTGAAGGATCTCCTGCTGGTCGCACCGGGCAAGCTGCTGATTTCCATGAGCACCCACGACGCGGCGAAGGATTGCTACGCGCTGGGACTTTTCGAGTTTGCCTACGACCTCCAGCAGCGAAGCGTCACGAAGACACGCAAGCTGTTCGAGAGTCAGCCCTGCTTTCCGATGCCGCTTGCCCTCGAGGAGATCGGTGGGCGCATCGTGCACTACACCGACGACACCGTGCTGTTCACCGTGGGCAGCCTGCTTCCCACCACGCTGGAGGGGGACTACGGCCGCATCCAGCAGATCCGCCTGAGCGATGCAACCGCCACCGTTTTTGCCACCGGTACCCGCAACCAGCAGGGGCTGTTCTTCGACCAGGAGTCCGATCTCGTATTCGAGACGGAACACGGCCCGCGCGGCGGCGACGAGATCAACGTTCTGGTGCGGGGGCACGATTACGGATGGCCGCACGTGACATACGGCACCAACTATTCGGTGATCGACGATGCGAGTGTGGACGAGACCTGCGTGACCAATTGCGGCACCCACGAAGGCTACGATCTTCCTCTCTTCGCCTTCGTGCCGAGCATCGGCATCGGCAATCTCCTGCGCTATCCTTCCGGCGGGGAGGAGTTTCAGCGCTGGCGTGGGGACCTCCTGGTGGCCTCACTGCGGGCGCAGACGCTCTATCGGCTGGAATACGACGAGAATCGGATCATCTACGTGGAACCTATTCCGCTGGGCGAAAGACTGCGAGATATCGCACTGCTGCCCAACGGGGCGGTCGCTCTCAAGACCGACACGCAGAAGCTCCTCATCCTGACGCGCGCGAAGGCGGGCGCAAACGGCTAGGAGAATCTGCCGAGCACGTTGAGCCGCGCGCTGTCGAGCACGAGACATGATCCTGTACATCCACGGTTTCCTCAGTTCACCGCAGTCCTTCAAGGCGCGGCTCATCGCGGCACGGCTGGAGCAACTCGGCCTCGCGCACGCGTTCGGGTGCCCCAGTCTGCGCGGCGAGCCCGAGGAGATCGTTGCGATCATCGAGCGCGCCGTGCAGGCATCGCCCGACGAGCCGGCGCTGGTCGGAAGCTCGCTGGGCGGTTTCTACGCTACCCACGTTGCCGAGCGCTTCGGGCTCAGGACCGTGCTTCTGAATCCGGCCGTTCGGCCTTACGAACTCCTGCATGACTTTCTGGGCGTCCAGCGCAATCTCTACACCGGCGAGGAAATCATTGTCGCGCCGCGGCATCTCGAGGTGCTGCGCGCGCTCGATGTGGAACCGCTCGCCGATCCCTCGCGCTATTTCCTGATCGTGACCACCGGGGACGAAGTGCTCGACTACCGCCAGGCGGTGGAGAAGTATCGCGGCGCCCGGCAACGGGTGATCGAGGGTGGCGATCACAGTCTCGACAGTCTGCCGGCCCACCTCGACGACGTGCTGCGGTTCTGCGGGGTCGCCGTTCCTCCCGCCTGACGGGTATAATCCGCGCCTCCCGACGGGCCGGTGCCGACACCCGGCTCCGCTTCGCTTTTTCCCGCTAGCACCATGCACGTTTTCTACGAAGACGAAGGCAGTTTTCGCGTCGGTACCATCCTTGCCGACAACAACACCTCGCTGCAGGTGGAGACCGCCTCCGGCAAACGCGCCAAGGTGAAGGCGGCGAACGTCCTGTTCCGGTTCAGCGAACCGGGGACGCACGGTTTCATGGATCGGGCGCACGAGCTCGCCGCCGAGATGGACGCGGAATTCCTGTGGCAGTGCTGCGGCCCCGACGAGTTTTCCTTCGAGATCCTGGGCCGCGAATACTTCGGCCGCGAACCGTCTCCCGTCGAGTCGGCGGCGCTGCTCGTGCGCCTTCACGATTCCCCGATCTACTTCTACAAGAAAGGACGGGGGCACTACAAGGCGGCGCCGGAGGACGCGCTGCGGGCTGCGCTGGCGAGCGTGGAGCGCAAGCGTCAGCAGGCGCTGCTGCAGGCGCAATACGCCGAACAGCTGGGGCGTTTCGAGCTGCCGCCGGCGCTCGTGCAGGCGTTGCCGATGCTGCTTTACCGGCCGGATCGCAACACGATCGAGGTCAAGGCGCTGGAGGCGGCTAGTACGGCGACGAAACAGGCGCCGCTGCGGCTCCTGGAGAAGTGCGGAGCGATTCCCTCGACCCGCGACTACCATGTGAACCGCTTCCTCTATCAGCATTTTCCCCAGGGCCGGGACCATCCGCTGCCTGAAGACCTGGCTGCGCACGACGCGTTGCCAGTGGCCGAAGTCCGCGCGTTCAGCATCGATGACGTGACGACGACCGAGATCGACGACGCCTTCTCGGTGACGCGGCTGGCGGAGGGCTGGCAGATCGGCGTGCACATCGCGGCGCCGGCACTGGGCGTGGCCCCGGGTTCGCCGGTCGACGAGGTTGCCGCGAAGCGCCTGTCCACCGTCTACATGCCGGGCGACAAGATCACCATGCTGCCGGAGGCGGTGATCGACGCGTACACCCTGGCCGAGGGTCGCACCGCACCGGCACTGTCGCTCTATCTGCAGCTGCGCAGTGATCTCACGCTGCTCGGCACTTCGACGCGCCTCGAACGCGTTCCGATTGCCGCCAACCTGCGCCTCGACGCGCTGGATCGGACCTTTACCGAAGAAGCGCTGCAAGCCGGCGAGATCGCCCACAGCCACGCGCGCGAGATCCGTCTGCTGTGGGAGTTCGCCTGCGTGCTGGAGGCTGCGCGCGGCCGCCCCGAGCAGCCCCGGCCGTTGCCGATGGACTACAGCTTCTACGTCGAAGACGATCGGGTGCGCATCGCTGAGCGCAGACGCGGTGCCCCGATCGACAAGCTCGTGGCGGAGCTCATGATCTTCGTCAACACCGAGTGGGGACGTACGCTGGCCGAGCACGGGGCTCCCGGCATCTATCGCGCCCAGTCGGGCGGGCGCGTCAAGCTCACGACGGCGCCGGCGCCCCACGATGCGCTCGGCGTCGACCAGTACCTGTGGGCGAGCTCTCCACTGCGGCGGTACGTGGACCTGATCAACCAGCGGCAGCTTCTCGCTGTCCTGCAGGGCGCGCCACCGCCCTACGGCAAGGGCTCGGAAGCGATGCTTGCGGTGTTGCGCGATTTCGAGCTCGCCAACGACACCTACTACGATTTTCAGCGGTCGATGGAGCGGTACTGGTGCCTGCGTTGGCTGCTGCAGGAGAAGGTGACCCGCTGCGAAGCGACGGTGGCGAGGGAGAACCTGGTCAAGCTCGATCCGCTGCCGCTCCTGATCAAGGTTCCGTCGCTGCCGGACCTGCCGCCGATGACGCGCGTGGAAGTGGAGATCGGCGAGATCGACCTGCTCGATCTCACCGTCTCGGCCCAGTTCCGCGCGCGCCTCGATCAGGCGGCTGCATGAGTCACCCGGCGAGGGGCCACGCGCTCAGCGCGGGGATCGACGGCAAGACGAGTGCAGCCCTCCGCCGACGGTGGAGTGCGTGCGACAGGCCGGGCGGTTCGGAGGCGGCTGCATGAGTCACCCGGTGAGGGCCACGCGTTCAGCGCTGGGATCGACGGCAAGACGCGTGCAGCCCTCCGCCGACGCTGGAGTGCGTGCGACAAGCTGGGTGGTACGGAGGCGGCTGCATGAGTGACCCGGCGAGGGGCCACGCGGAGGCGGCGGCGTGACCCGGGCGATGCGCGCGATGATTTGGGCACAGGGCTTGCTCACCGGGGCGCCTGACTCGCTACAATGGCGAGAGGCGCTTTCCCCAGCCCTTCACTCCAATAACACCGTGTCGCGCCGAAGATACCGGCAGACTGCTTCGCTCAACCGGACCGCATCGCCCGCCGTCTCGTACGCACTGGGCGCCGCCGCCGAGCACCGCTCCGCCGCCTCGCTGCTGGCGGAGTCGTGGTTCTTGGATCCTGCCAACCGGTCACTGGTGGTCGCCATTGCGATCTCCATCGTCGTCCACGCCATTCTTCTCAAGATCCACTTCATCGATCCGCGGACCAGGAGCTCGGAGCTGTTTCAGCCGACGCTCGACGTCGTGCTCGTCAACGCCCGCTCGAACACCGCCCCGAAGAAGGCCGAAGTGCTGGCGCAGGCGAATCTCGATGGCGGCGGCAATACCGACCAGGCGCGCCGCGCGAAGACGCCGCTGCCGGCGCAGTCGAGGGAGCAGGCGCAGAACGATATGACGGTCGTGAGCCGGCGGGTGGAGGCTGCGGAGGAACAACCGAAGAAACCGCTCACGAGCAGCAAATCCAAGGACTCGATCGCGCAGCCGCTGCAGGACTCGAAAGCGGAGCCGCAGCCGCAGCAGGACCCGCTGGCGAAGCCCGATGTCGCCGTGCTGCTGACACGCAGCCTGGAGGCGGCGCGCCTGCAGGCGGAGATCGACCGCAACCTCGATGCGTACGCGAAGCGGCCGCGACGCAACTTCGTCGGCTCACGCGCGCGCGAGTTTCGCTTCGCGCGCTACGTCGAGGACTGGCGCGCGAAGGTCGAGCGGGTGGGCAATCTCAACTATCCGGAGCGGGCGCGTCAGCAGAAGATCTACGGCAGCCTGCAGCTCACGGTGTCAATCAAGGCGGACGGTTCGGTCGAAAGCATCGACGTCAACAAGCCCTCCGGCCAGAAGGTGCTCGATGAGGCCGCGCGCCGCATCGTGGAACTGGCGGCCCCGTACGCGCCATTTCCCCCCGACATCGCGAAGGACACGGACATCCTCAGCATCACCCGCACCTGGACCTTCACCCGCGCCGACCAGCTGATCAGCCAGTAGGCGCCGCCCTGCCGCACATCCCGTCGCCGATGCCCGACCGCTACGCCGTCATCGGCAACCCCGTCTCTCACAGCAAGTCCCCGTCGATCCACGCTGCGTTCGCGCGCGCCACTGGACAGTCCGTGGTTTACGCAGCCGTTTTCGCGCCGCTCGACGGCTTCGCGGCGACGGTGGCGGCGTTCCGGGCCGCGGGCGGCATGGGAGCGAACGTCACCGTGCCATTCAAGCTGGAAGCGTTTGACCTTGCCACTGAGACGACGCCGCGCGCACGGGCTGCGCTCGCCGTGAATACGCTCACCTTCGCAGCGGACGCGGTGCGCGGGGACAACACGGACGGTGTCGGGCTGGTGCGGGACATCGAGATCAATCTCGGGGTGGAGATCGCCGGCAAACGCGTGCTCGTGATGGGCGCCGGCGGCGCCGCGCGCGGCGTGCTCGCACCCCTGCTCGACCGGCGCCCCGCTGCGCTTGCCATCGCCAATCGGACAGCCGACAAGGCAGTCGAACTCGCTGGCCGCTTTCGCGAGCGCGGCCCGGTCGAGGGGTGCGGCTACCATGCGCTTGGTACTTCGCGCTTCGACATCGTCGTCAATGCAACCTCGGCAAGCCTGGTCGGGGAACTGCCACCGTTGCCGCCGCACCTGTTCTGCGGGGGCGCGCTCGCCTACGACATGATGTATGGAAGTGAGCCGACGCCGTTCCTGCGCTGGGCCAGGGAGCACGGTGCAGCGCGTTGTACCGACGGCCTCGGGATGCTCGTCGAGCAGGCTGCCGAATCGTTCTTCGTCTGGCGTGGCGTACGGCCCGACACGGCGCCGGTGATCGCGATGCTGCGGGCCGGCTGAAGCGCCCGCGCTCGCAAGGCTCAACGTTCCGCCTCGTTCCCGTCCACGCAAGTGCGGCTCCTGTTGAAGTTGCTCGGCCTCGTCGTCGCGCTCGTCATTCTCTACGAGCTCTGGATCTTCGCGCAGGTCTGGTGGTGGTCGACCCACAATCCGCGCAGCACGGCTTTCATGGAGCAGAACTTGAGCGCGTTGCGCGAGAAGGATCCGCGGGCAGTGCTGCAGCACGAGTGGGTGCCGTACAACCGCATCTCCCCGCATCTCAAGCGCGCGGTCATCGCGTCCGAGGATGCGAAGTTCGCCGATCACGAAGGCTTCGATTGGGACGCGATCGAGAAAGCCTACGAGAAGAACCTGCAGAAAGGGCGCATCGTCGCCGGCGGCTCGACCATCTCGCAGCAGCTTGCCAAGAATCTCTTCCTCTCCGGGGAACGCAGCCCCCTGCGCAAGGGTCAGGAAGCAATCATCACCCTCATGCTGGAGCGCGTGATGAGCAAGCGCCGCATCCTGGAGATCTATCTCAACGTGATCGAATGGGGCAACGGCGTGTTCGGTGCGGAAGCCGCGGCGCGTCACTACTTCGGTACCAGCGCGGCGAACGTGGGAGCGGGCGATGCGGCGTGGCTTGCCGCCATCGTGCCCAATCCGAAGTTCTACGATGCCCGCCGCAACACGCCGTGGATCCAGCGCAAGACGCAGATCATTCGAGCGCGCATGGGAGCCGCCGAAGTCCCTTGATGGCGCCGCTGCACGCGGTCAAAACGTCACGCGGGCGCGGGGCAGATTCCCTAGAATGACGGCTTTTCGCAATCGTCGAGATGCCGAGCCGGAGTGATGGCCGAGGTCACAGAGCGCGCGGGCAACGTGCAGGAGCAACTGCAGCAGGTTATCACCCTGCTCAGCAGGCAACGGGTTGTCGAGGACATCGTCCATCGTCAGGAGATGCCGCGCCATGATCTCGTTGAGACGCTCGTGCACAAGCAGCACATGGTCGAGCTGGAACGCAAGCTCAACCAGATGCATCCGGCCGACGTCGCCTACATCCTCGAAGCGCTGCCGCTCACCGATCGCCTGCAGGTGTGGGATCTGGTGCGCGCCGAGCGCGATGGCGAGATTCTGCTGGAAGTA
>JAEUMW010000201.1 GCA_016791345.1 Betaproteobacteria bacterium
CCGCGACTCGCCGGCTTCGACGAGGTGCGCGACTCCTGGCGCGAGATCTTCGCCGGCGGCCCGAACCTGCACTTCCAGCTCACCGGGCAGCAATACCTGCGTGGCGTGCGCATCGCCGTCCACAGCCTGCACGAGAACGTCGTCGTCAGCGGCCAGTCGCAACCAGTCAGTCCGATCGTCGCCACCAACATCTACATCCAGACTGACCGCGGCTGGCGCATGCTGGTGCACCACGCATCGCCGGCGGTGCGCGAACTCGCACGCGCGGAGGAGACGCCGCCGACCGTGCTGCACTGAGCAGGCGCGATGCGCCGCGAATCCGACGGGCCACTGGCGACGGTTGTCGCCTCGTCGCGGGCTCCCTACAGCGCGCCCCGGTGGCTGCCCGGTCCCCACCTGCAGACCATCTACCCTGCCCTGCTGCGCAAGCCGGTGCTCGCCTATCGGCGCGAGATCTGGGAGACACCGGATGGTGACGAGGTCGCGACGGACTGGATCGACGGAGCGACCGATGCCCCACTCACCGTGCTGTTCCACGGCCTCGAAGGCAGCTCGCGCAGCCACTACGCTATCGCCCTCATGCGCGTGCTGGCGGCACGCGGCTGGCGCGGCGTCGTCTATCACTTTCGCGGCTGCGGCGGACTGCCGAACCGGCTGCCGCGCGCCTACCACTCCGGCGATACGGCGGAACTCGACTGGGTGCTGCCGCGCCTCAAGGCGGTGAGCGGCCCCGCGCCCTTCTACGTCGTCGGCGTCTCGCTCGGCGGCAACGTGCTGCTCAAATGGCTCGGCCAACGCGGCAGTGCCGCCGACCCGATGGTGGCGGGTGCGGCGGCCGTCTCCGCCCCGTTCGACCTCGTGAGCTCCGGCGACGCGCTTGGGCGCGGCTTCAATCGCCTCTATGCCCGCATCTTTCTCGGTTCGCTCAAGCCGAAGGTGCTCGGGATGCTCGAACGTCACCCCGGCCTCTGCGATCGCCGGCAGGTCATGCAGGCGCGCACGCTGCGCGAGTTCGACGATGCCTTCACGGCCCCGGTGCACGGCTTCCGCGACACGGACGACTACTGGACGCAGGCGAGCAGCAAGCCGTGGTTCAAGCACATCGCGGTGCCGACGCTCGTGCTGAACGCACGCAACGACCCGTTCCTGCCGGAATCGGCATTGGCCGATACGAGCGAGATATCACGGCACGTCACGCTCGAATATCCCGCGCACGGCGGACACGTCGGATTCTGCAGCGGACCCTGGCCGGGCCGGACCGGGTGGCTGCCGCAGCGCATTCTGGAATTCTTCACTACCATCTTGTGATCTCACCGCATGAAGCTCGAAGACATCCAGAACAATGCGGCCATTCGGGGCATCCTCCCCGATGCGTCGGTAACGGTCGTCAGCGTCCAGTGGTACGGCTCGGAAGCCTTGGAGCTGACCTACAAGACACCGTCCGGCAAGGTCGCGAACGAGCTGCTCTACCGCCATGACGAGCCGCGGCTCGCGATCGTCGAGCAGGGCCGGCCCTGGAGCTTCGACGGCGACGGCGCTCTGTTCCGGCTGGTGTCCGAAGCGCAGCGCATCCGTCTCGCCCATCTGTTCGACCCGGTGCTGGCGGTGCACACCTCCGTGGTCGAGCCGCTGCCGCATCAGATCACGGCCGTGTACGAGCACATGCTGCCGCGTCAGCCGTTGCGCTTCCTGCTCGCCGACGACCCCGGCGCGGGCAAGACGATCATGGCGGGGCTGCTCATGAAGGAGCTGATCGCGCGCGGCGACCTGCAGCGCTGCCTCGTCGTGTGTCCCGGCAGCCTGGCCGAACAGTGGCAGGACGAGCTCTATCGTCGCTTCCACCTTCCGTTCGAGATCCTCACCAACGACAAGCTCGAGGCTGCACGCACCGGCAACTGGTTTCTCGAAAGCAACCTCGCCATTGCCCGCCTCGACAAGCTCTCGCGCAACGAGGACGTGCAACTCAAGCTCCAGGCGCCCGATTGCCGCTGGGACCTCGTCGTCTGTGACGAAGCCCACAAGATGTCGGCCACCGTGTTCGGCGGCGAGACCAAGTACACCAAGCGCTACCGGCTGGGGCAGTTGCTCTCGACGCTCACGCGTCACTTCCTGCTCATGACGGCCACGCCGCACAACGGCAAGGAAGCGGACTTCCAGCTCTTCATGGCGCTGCTCGACGGCGATCGCTTCGAGGGGCGCTATCGCGACGGCGTCCACGCGACGGACGTGTCCGATCTCATGCGTCGGATGGTCAAGGAGCGCCTGCTCAAGTTCGACGGCACGCCGCTCTTCCCGGAGCGCATCGCCTATACGGTGCCGTACAAGCTCTCGGACGCGGAAGCTCACCTTTACCGGATCGTCACCGACTATGTGCGCGAGGAGTTCAATCGCGCGGAGGCCCTGGAGAACGACAAGCGTGCCGGTACCGTCGGCTTTGCGCTGACCATCCTGCAGCGCCGGCTGGCATCCTCGCCCGAAGCCATCTACCAGTCTCTGCGCCGTCGCCGCGAACGGCTGGAAAGCCGACTGCGCGAGCTGGAGTTGCTGCAGCGGGGCGGCCGAGTTGGCGACATCCTTCCACCCATGGCGTCCGCCCTCGACACCGAAGAAGTCGAGGATCTGGAGGACGCACCGGACAAGGAAGTCGAAGCGGCCGAGGAAGAGATCCTCGATCAAGCGACCGCTGCGCGCTCCATCGCCGAGCTGCGCATCGAGATCGAGACGCTCGAGGAACTGGAAGCCCACGCGCTGGCGGTACGCCGCAGCGGCCGGGACACCAAGTGGCGCGAGCTCGCGAGCCTGCTCGGCGAGATCTTCACGCCCGCGGGGTTGGCAAACGCCACCGTCGCGCCCCACCACGCTGCCGAGTCCGATGCGCCCTACGGAGCCGGCAAGATCCCGCCACCGCAGCGCTCACCCCGCCAGAAGCTGGTGATCTTCACCGAGCATCGCGACACGCTCAACTACCTCGAACAACGCGTGACCACTCTGCTCGGACGCAAGGAGGCGGTGGTCATGATCCACGGCGGCATCGGTCGCGAGGATCGCCTGAAGGTCCAGGAATCCTTCAGGCACGACCCCGAGGTTCAGGTGCTGCTCGCCACCGACGCGGCGGGCGAAGGGATCAATCTCCAGCGGGCGCATCTCATGGTCAACTACGATCTGCCCTGGAACCCGAACCGGATCGAACAACGCTTCGGGCGCATTCACCGGATTGGCCAGACCGAGGTCTGCCATTTGTGGAATCTGGTGGCCGAAGAAACGCGCGAGGGCGATGTCTATCGCAAGCTGCTGGAAAAGCTCGAACAGGCGCGTCAGGCTCTCGGCGGCCAGGTTTTCGACGTGCTCGGCCGGCTAGAATTCGAAGGGAAGGCGCTCCGGGATCTGCTGATCGAGGCCATCCGCTACGGCGACCAGCCGGAAGTGCGTGCGCGCCTGACGAAGGTGCTGGAACACGCGCTCGACCGCGGCCATCTCCAGGATCTGCTGGAAGAACGGGCGCTCGCCCACGACGCCATGGATGCGAGCAAGGTGCAGCGCATCCGGGCGGACATGGAGCGCGCCGACGCGCGCCGCCTGCAGCCGCACTACATCGAATCCTTCTTCCATGAAGCCTTTCGAATTCTTGGCGGCAGCGCCAAGCAGCGCGAGCCGCGCCGTTACGAGGTCACGCATGTCCCGGCGACGGTGCGCAACCGAGACCGCCTCATTGGCATAGGTGAACCCGTGCTGCCGCGCTACGAGCGCATCGCCTTCGAGAAGGCGCTGGTTGCCCCGCAGGGGCAGCCGCTGGCTGCGTTCGTCTGCCCCGGCCACCCCCTGCTCGACGCCGTCATCGATCTCACCCTGGCGCGCAACCGTGATCTGCTCAAACGCGGCACCGTGCTGGTCGACGAGCGCGACCCCGGCACCGCGCCACGCGTGCTGTTCTATCTGGAGCACGCCATCCAGGACGCAGGCATGACCCGCGCTGGCGAGCGCCGCGTCGTCTCCAAGCGCATGCTCTACGTCGAGATGGATGCGACGGGCGTAGTCCGCAACGTTCAGTACGCGCCCTATCTCGACTACCGTCCGTTGGCAGCTGGCGAACCGGGCTGCGATGCCATTCTCGACCGAGTCGAGTGCCAGTGGATCACCCGCGAGTTGGAGAAGAAGGCGCAGGGTTACGCCATCGGCAACGTCGTGCCTGAACACCTAACCGAAGTGCGCGGCCGCAAGCTGGAGCTCGTGGCCAAGACCGAAGCGGCGGTGAAGGATCGGCTGACCAAGGAAATCGCCGATTGGGATCACCGGGCACAGGAGCTCAAGCTCCAGGAACATGCCGGCCGCCCCAATGCCAAGCTCAACTCCGAGGAGGCTCGCAAGCGCGCCGACCTCCTGCAAGGTCGTTTGCAGAAGCGCCTCGAAGAGTTGAAGCTCGAAGCGCAGCTCTCGCCGCTGCCACCCGTGGTTCTCGGAGGCTTGCTGGTTGTGCCCATCGGCTTGATCAACTCCATGACCGGAAGGGAAACTGCGGCACCCGCGGCCCCGACGGATACGCAGGCCAGCGCCGCCCGCGCCCGCGCCATCGTCATGGAGATCGAGCGCAGTCTCGGTTACGAGCCGGTCGATCGCGAATTCGAAAAGCTCGGCTACGACATCGAAAGCGCCATCCCCGACACCGGAAGACTGCGCTTCATCGAGGTCAAGGGTCGGGTCTCGGGCGCGGACACCATCACCGTGACGAAGAATGAGATCCTCTACTCGCTCAACAAACCCGACGACTACATCCTCGCCGTCGTCGAGTTCATGGAAAGCGAAAACCACAAGGTGCACTACGTGCGACGGCCATTCAACCGCGAGCCGGATTTCGGCGTCACCAGTGTGAACTATGACTTTGCCGAACTCATCGCGAGATCGGGTATGCCATCGTGACCTACAAGAAAAAGCTCATCGAAGTCGCCCTCCCGCTCGAGGCGATTAACAAGGAATCGCTTCATCGGAAACAGAAAGCGCCGAAGGGCTGGCCGACTTCATTCCACAAGTGGTGGGCGCAAAGACCGTTGGCGGCGGCGCGAGCGGTAATATTTGCGCAGATGGTCGACGACCCGTCAGCGAATCCTGATCTGTTCAAGACGCAGAAGGAACAGGACAAGGAGCGCGAGCGACTCTTCCGCATCATTGAGGACCTCGTGAAGTGGGAGAACACCAACAACGAGAGGGTACTCCAGGCGGCGCGCAACGAGATCTGGCACAGCTGGCGGCGGGTATGTACGGAGTTCGCCGATCATCCGCAGGCAAAGGAACTCTTCGATCGCCATAAGCTGCCCGCATTCTGTGACCCGTTCGCGGGAAGTGGCAGCCTACCGCTATCCGCGCAGTGGCTCGGGCTCGAGAGCCATGCCCGCGACCTGAACCCGGTCGCGGTGCTGATCAACAAGGCGATGATCGAGATTCCGCCCAAATTTACCGGCAAGCCGCCAGTGAACCCCGAGGCGCGCCAGGACAACGGCCTCTTCACACGCGAATGGAAAGGCGCACAAGGTCTCGCCGAGGACGTTCGCTTCTACGGCAAGTGGATGCGCGACGAGGCCGAGAAGCGCATCGGCTACCTCTACCCGAAGATCGAGGTGACGGCCGAGATGGCAAAGGACCGCCCCGACCTCAAGGCTTACGTCGGCAAGAGACTCACCGTGATCGCCTGGCTCTGGGCGCGAACGGTGAAGAGCCCGAACCCTGCGTTCGCAAGTGTCGACGTGCCGCTCGCCTCGACCTTCATGCTCTCCTCCAAGGCGGGCAAGGAGGCGTATGTCGAACCAGTGGTCGAGGGTGCGGGCTACCGCTTCACAGTTAAGACAGGCAAGCCGAAGAATGCTCCGGCGACGAACCGCGGCACAAAGTCGGGCGGCAGCGGTAGCAGCTTCTTGTGCCTGATGTCTGGGACGGCGATACCGTTCGAGTATCTAAGAACTGAGGCAAAGGCTGGCCGGATGGGTGCGCGGCTCATGGCGATCGTTGCCGAGGGAGAGCGCAGGCGAGTCTATATCTCCCCGACTGGGGCGATGGAAGCGATTGCGCTTAGCGCCAAGCCGAAAAATGCGCCTGAAACACAGCTTCCCCTAAAGGCGCTCGGATTCCGCATCCAGGAGTACGGCATGACGCGATGGCGCGACCTTTTCACGCATCGTCAGCTCGTGGCCCTGACGACCGTCTCCGACTTGATACAGGAAGCACGTGATCGGGTTAAACGCGACGCGGCGGCCGCTGGGCTCGCCGACGACGGCGGGACCCTCGCAGGCGGTGGCACGGGCGCGACGGGATATGCCGAAGCGCTATCCGTTTACCTTGCCTGTATTGTCGATCGGATCGCCTATTACGGTTCCAGCTTGACCACATGGCTGCCAAAAGACAACGCCCTTCGCGATTGCATGCCGCGGCAAGCGCTGGCGATGACCTGGGACTTCGCCGAAGGCAACCCGCTGGGCAAGTCTAGCGTTGATGTTGTGACTTGCTCGAAGTCCGTGAGCAACTACCTTGATGTGGCAACGCCATTTGCTAGTGCATTTGCGATGCAGGGCGGTGCGCAGATCGCATTGGATGAGAGGAAGGCATTTCTTCTGAGTACCGACCCTCCCTACTACGACAACGTGTCGTATGCCGACTTGTCGGATTATTTCTATGTGTGGTTGCGGCGGTCGCTGAAGCCCGTATTCCCAGAGCTGTTCGCTACCGTCGCCGCACCGAAGGCCGAAGAGCTGGTCGCTACACCCTACCGCCACGGTAGCAAGCAAGAGGCGGAGACTTACTTTCTGAGAGGTATGACGCAGGCGATGCAACGCCTCGTCGAGCAAGCGCACCCGGCTTTTCCGGTTACCGTCTACTACGCTTACAAGCAGTCCGAGAGCGACGCCACCGAAGGCACCGCGAGCACTGGGTGGGAGACCTTCCTCGAAGCGGTGATCCGTGCCGGCTTCACGCTAACCGGCACGTGGCCGATGAGTACGGAGGGGGAGGGCCGCATGCGCGGCATGGACTCAAACGCCCTCGCCTCCAGCATCGTCCTCGTCTGCCGTCCGCGCGCCGCCTCCGCGCCCACCGCCACGCGCCGCGAGTTCGTCACCGCGCTCAAGGCCGAGCTGCCCGTAGCAGTCGCACACCTCCAGCGCGGCAGCATTGCACCGGTTGACCTTCAGATGGCCGCGATTGGCCCAGGCATGGCTGTGTACACGCGTTACGCAAGGGTGCTTGACGCTGAGGGGAAGACTTTGAACGTCGGCGAGGCGCTGAAGATCATCTTCCAAACCCTTGACGAGGCGCTGGCCGAGCAGGAGGGCGACTTCGACGCCGACAGCCGCTGGGCGCTCACCTGGTTCGAGCAGTCGGGCTTCGCCGAGGGCGAGTACGGCGTGGCCGAGACGCTGGCCACAGCACGCAACACCAGCGTCGCCGGAATGAAGGAGGCAGGTATCGTGGCCTCGAAGGGCGGCAAGGTACGTCTGCTGAAACCCGACGAGCTCCCGGAGGATTGGGACCCTGCCAGCGACAGCCGCCTCACGGTCTGGGAGATGGTCCACCACTTGATACGCGCGCTGGGCGCGGGCGGAGAGACCGCGGCGGCTCAATTGGTGGCGAAGATCGGCGCGAAGTCCGAAACCGCCCGTGAGTTGGCCTACCGGCTCTACACACTGTGCGAGCGGAAGAAGCGCGCGTCCGAAGCGCTCGCCTATAACGGTCTCGTGCAAAGCTGGCCGGAGATCGCGCGGCTGGCGCGCGAAGGCCCAGCGTCGGCCACGTCCCGCGAGCCGGAGCTCTTCGACGAAGCGGAAGGTTGATTTTTTCTGCTGATTGGTGGCGAACCTCAGCTCGTGTGCGGGCCGTGGACCGAAAGCCGTCATTCCGGGGCTGCCGCAAGGCAGAACCCGGAATCCAGCAGATTCTCGGCTCCGTTTCTGGATTCCGGGTTCCGCTACACGGCCCCGGAATGACGAGCTGAGGTTCGTCACTGATCAGTTTTCTTACAATTCTCCCCTCTGGAACTGTCAATGGTGACCCATTTCCTTCACAATACATGAGATGGGCATTGACAAAGAATCAATTCGCAGGCGCGCCCTGGAACTGATCTCGGGCGGTGGTCACCGTGTCGCTGCGCGCCTGGCCGGCGAATTCGGCCTGTCGCGCCAAGTGGCGAACGGTTATCTCCAGTCGATGGCACGGGAGGGCTCCATCGAGGCTGAGGGTACGACGCGCGCTCGCGTCTACCGGCTCAGGACTCTGGCCGAGGCAGAACAAACTTACCCCCGCGAAGGCTTGCAGGAGGATCTGGTCTGGCGCGAGCTGATCGCGCCTGTCGTCGCCCGCTTCGCGGAGAACGTGCGCGACATCTGGCATTACGCGTCGACCGAGATGATCAACAATGCGATCGACCATTCGGGCGCGTCCGACGTGCACGTCAGCGTGCAGAAGAACGCGCTGTATACCGACGTAGTGGTGGCCGATGAAGGCGAGGGTATCTTCGCGAAAATCCAGCGCGTGTTCGGTCTGCACGACGCCCGCGAGGCGATCCTCGAGCTCGCGAAGGGAAAGCTCACCACGGCACCCGAACAGCACACGGGCGAGGGAATCTTCTTCACTTCGCGGGCGCTGGACTTCTTCGAGATCGAGTCGCACCACTTGCGCCTCAGTCACGCGCCGCGTACCGAGGATTCAATCGCGGAGCAGGCAGCGGATACGCCAGGCACGCGCGTGCGCATGCGACTTGCCAACGATAGCCCACGGCGCATGCATGAAGTGTTCGATGCGTTCACCGATCCGGAGGAATACAGCTTCGACAAGACTGTCGTGCCGCTGCGCCTGGCGCAGTACGAAGGCGAGAAGCTCGTGTCGCGGTCTCAGGCCAAGCGTGTCGCGAATCGGTTCGAACGGTTCAAGCGCGTGGAATTGGACTTCGCCGGCATCTCGGAAATCGGGCAGGCGTTTGCGGACGAAATGTTTCGCGTGTTTGCCGCGGCGCATCCGCAGATACGCATCGTCCCGGTCAACGCCGAGCCGGCGGTCGCACAGATGATCCGTCGCGTCGTGGCGGCGCGGACACCAGCGCCGCAACAGCAGTCCAACGGAGCGGAGGGATGAGGCGTAGCCTGGCTGTCGATGATCCTGCGTTGAAGCAACTTTGCGAGCGGCATCACATCCGCCGATTGTCACTATTCGAATCGACGCTCAAGGGCACGGCACGCCCGGACAGCGACGTCGACTTGCTGGTGGAGTTTCCCCCCGAAGCGCGGCCGACGCTGCTGGACATGGCACAGATCGAGATCGAGCTGTCGCAACTGCCGGGCGGGCGCAAGGTCGATCTGCGGACCGCAGAGGACTTGAGTCGGTATTTCCGAGACGAAGTCGTGCGCACGGCGGAGCCGCAGCATGTCGCCGGATGAAGGCTGCCGTCGCTTGGTTGCACGGGAAGGCTGAACGATGAATCGGACATGGATAAGCGAAACGTTGGAATGCTTGCGCCAAGCGCTGCCTTCGGGTTCACAGATCATCGTGTTCGGGTCACACGCCCGCGGTGACGCGCGGGCGGACAGCGATATCGATTTGCTGGTGATCGAGCCGGAAGTGGCGAACCGCGCGGCAGAAACGGTTCGACTTGCAACGCTGCTCGGACGCCGGCTGGTGCCGGCGGACGTTGTGGTGATGAGCCGCAGCGCTTACGAGAGCGAGCGAGCGATACCGAACACGGTCGCCTACCGGGCCGCGAACGAGGGGAAGGTACTTGAACTCGCCAGCTGATCTTGCCCGTGCGCTGATGCGCAAAGCTGCCGACGACCTGTATGTCGCGCGACGCCTCGCACAGGACGTCGACGCGCCGGCCTGGATCTTGGGCTTTCATGCCCAGCAAGCGGTCGAGAAGTCGTTGAAGGCGGTGCTGTCCCTTCACCGCATCGAATTCCCTCGGACGCACAACCTTTCGATGCTGCTGGAACTGCTACGGCGTGCCGCACTCGCGCTGCCACCAGACGGCGATGAGCTTGCCCGCCTGATTCCCTTTGGCGTCATCGCGCGGTACGAGACCGCGCTGGATGCCACCGAAGTCGAAATCGATCGGGTCTGGGCTGTCGACGTCGCTACACGTACCTTTGAGTGTGGAGAAGGCGCTGTCGGGCTGGATAGAGATCCAACAACCAACGAGCGCTAATCGATGGCTATCACCAACCACGAACGCATCGGCAAGGCGATGGAACTGCTCCGGCAAGGACTCGCGCCCTTCGTCGAACGCGAGTTCCGGAACCTCTACAAGGGCCAGGCTCTTTCGGAGGCGGGTCGCTTCGTGGGAGACGACCGCCTGCTCGCCAGAAAGCAGATCGCGGAATGGGATGCGGCGGCGCTCCTCAAGCTGCTGTGGGAGTCGTGGAACGAAGTTTTCCGCCGCATCCTCGGTCCGGCGGAGCGTTCGCTGGTGCAGGAGCTTCGCGACTGGCGCAACAAGTGGGCGCACCAGGAACCGTTCAGCAGCGACGACGCCGACCGCGCACTCGACTCGGCAGGGCGATTGTTGACGGCCGTCTCGGCACCGCAAGCCGACGATGTGGGCAGGATGAAGATGGAGCTGCGTCGGTTGGTCTACGACGAGCAGGTGCGGGGTGAAAAGCGCAAGGTCGGGGGCTCCCTGATCGAGGCCGCGGCGACCGGCGCGCTGAAGCCGTGGCGCGAAGTGGTGACGCCGCACGCCGACGTGGCGAGCGGCCGTTATCAGCAAGCCGAGTTCGCGGCCGACCTTTGGCAAGTCCATCTCGGTCAAGGCGGCGATGAATACCGCGAGCCAACAGAGTTCTTTCGCCGGACCTTTCTGACCGAGAGTCTGAAACGCATGTTGGTGGGCGCCGTGCGGCGGCTTTCCGCCCAGGGTGGTGATCCGGTCGTGCAGCTGCAGACGAACTTCGGCGGTGGCAAGACGCATTCGATGCTCGCGCTCTATCACCTCTTCTCCGGCGTAAACCCGAGCGAGGTGGCAGGCGTAGATGAGTTAATGGCCGAAGCCGGCGTGAAGAGTCTGCCGAGCGCGCGGCGCGTAGTGCTCGTCGGCAACAAGATCTCCCCCGGCAACCCGGTGACCAAGCCCGACGGAACCGTGGTGCGTACCTTGTGGGGCGAGCTCGCCTACCAGCTCGGCGGCAGGCAGGCTTACGCGCGCATCGCCCAGGATGACGAAAAGGCAACCAGCCCAGGCGATGTGCTTCGGGAACTGTTCCTCGAGTACGGTCCGTGTCTCGTGCTGATCGATGAGTGGGTCGCCTATGCCCGGCAACTTCACGATCAGAGTGATCTGCCTGCCGGCAGCTTCGAGACTATGTTCACGTTTGCGCAGGCGTTGACCGAATCGGCAAAGGCAGCGCGCAACTGCCTTCTCGTGATCTCACTGCCCGCTTCGGACATGCAGGCTTCACCGCACGCCCAGGCCGATGACGTCGAAGTCGGCGGTGTCCGCGGCCGGGAAGCGCTCGATCGGCTGCGCAATGTCGTTGGGCGACTGGAGTCATCGTGGCGTCCGGCCACCGCCGAAGAGGGCTTCGAAATCGTGCGGCGACGGCTCTTCGAGTCACTCGATGGCGAGCAGTTCAAGCAACGCGATGTGACGGCTCGCGCCTTCGCCGATCTCTACCACGCCCAAGTCGCGGAGTTTCCCCCGGAGTGCAAGGGTAGCGATTATGAAAAACGCATCCAGGCCGCTTACCCGATCCACCCGGAGATCTTCGACCGCCTCTACGAGGACTGGTCGACACTCATAAAATTCCAGCGCACGCGGGGCGTGCTGCGGCTGATGGCGGCGGTGATCCACAGCCTGTGGGAGAAAGGCGACAGAAACCCGTTGATCCTGCCATCGACCGTCCCGATCGACGACCCACGTGTCCAGTTCGAGCTGACACGGTATCTCTCGGACAACTGGGTACCGATCATCGAGCGCGACGTGGATGGCCCCAGTTCCCTGCCGCTCAAGCTCGATGCCGAAATCCCGAACCTGGGCAAGCTGCACGCCACCCGTCGAGTGGCGCGCACTATCTATCTCGGCTCCGCGCCCACAGCAGATGCAGCACATCGGGGACTAGAAGATCGACGCGTGAAGCTCGGTTGCGTCATGCCGGGTGAGTCACCTGCCGTGTTCGGCGATGCGCTTCGAAGGCTCGCCGCGACGGCAACCTATCTCTACCAGGACGGACCGCGTGCCTGGTACGCGACACAGCCGACGGTCACGAAGCTGGCGGAGGATAGAGCTGAACAACTCAAGCGTGATCCGGACAAAGTCGCTCACGAACTGGATCTGCGTCTGCGCGCGGATCTCCGGAAGATGGGTGACTTCCCTCGCGTGCATGCCCTACCCCGATCCAGTGCGGATGTGCCGGACGATCCCGACGCCCGCCTTGTAGTACTACCAGCGGAGCATCCTTACAGCAAGGAGCCGGAAAGTCCTGCCGAAGTCGCGGCGAAGGCGATTCTCGAATCGCGTGGCAATACGCCGCGACTCTACCGCAACACCTTGGTGTTCCTGGCGGCCGATCGCGTGCGCCTGCAGGATCTCGACGAGGCGCTGCGGAAGTACCTCGCGTGGTCGTCCGTCCTGGAGGAAAAAGAGTCGCTCAATCTGGATGAACATCAGAGGCGGCAAGCAGAAATGCAGAAAAAATCGGCGGACGGCGCTGTGAATGCCCGACTGCCGGAGACTTATCAGTGGGTGTTGGTGCCCGAGCAGAAGACTCCTCAAGCGCCGGTCGAGTGGCAGGCCATCCGGTTGACGGCCTCCGATGCGCTCGCCGTTCGCGCAAGCCGGAAGCTGCGCGGTGATGAACTGTTGGTAGCGTCCCTCGGTTCGACAATCCTGCGCAAACATCTCGACGATGTTCTTTGGCGTCGTGGAGATCACGTCCCGGTGAAGCAGTTAGTGGATGACTTCGCGCGTTATCTCTATTTGCCCCGCCTTGTCGGACCGGAAGTGCTGGTACAAGCGATACAAGACGGCGTCGCACTGCTTACGTGGCGCACCGACACCTTCGCATGTGCAGAGACTTACGACGAGGCAGCGGGCAGATATCGCGGCCTGCGCGCCGGGCAGGTGGTCAACGTTACATCAGACTCGTCCGTACTCGTCGTCAGGCCAGACGTTGCCCTACGACAAATTGATACGGAATCCCCACCCAGTACGCCGCCGCAAGATCCGTCGGATAACAAAACAAGGACCCGGATCGAACCGGACGGCGATAAGGGAAACCAAGATCCGGCGGATGCACGTGCAAAGCGCTTTCACGGCTCGGTGACCCTAGATCCAGCCCGCGTTGGGCGCGATGCCGGTAGGATCGCCGAGGAAGTCGTTGCGCATCTGGCGGGCTTGGTTGGTGCGGCGGTAAAAGTGACTTTGGAGATCCAAGCCGAGATACCGTCCGGAGCGCCGGACAATGTGGTGCGCACCGTCACCGAAAACTGCCGAACGCTCAAGTTCTCGGATCACGGATTCGAGCAGGAGTAGCAAGGTGATGCGCGCGGGTGGCCTCGGCGGAATCGACTCGTAATTGTGACCATCCGCTAGAACTGATAGATCACGGAGAGCCCGACCAGGTAGTTGCGGGTCGGCGCCGGATAGTAATAGCGCCCGTTCGCGTCACCGACGTTCACCGCGCCGATGTACTCCTTGTCGAAGATATTGTTCACGCGCACGAACTCGCGGAAGCTCCACGGTCCGGACTGCTGTTGCAGCCCTCCCCACCAGTTGAGGATCGCGTAGCTCGCGGCGGCCTCGGTGTTGAGGTCGTTCACGTAGACGTTGCCGTTCCAGATTGCCTCGACCGCGGTGGTGAGGCCGAACGGCGCGTAGCGCCAGGTGAGCGATCCGAACAGGTTGTATTCCGGCACGCCGGGCACGCGGTTGCCCGACTGCACGACGGCGACGTTGGTGCCGGTGGCGGGGATGCAGGGCGCGGGACCGGCGCAGGTGACGAAATCGCCGCTGAACTCGGCGTTGAGATAGGTGGCGGCGAGATAGCCGTTGAAACCCGCGCCGAGATCGCTGTCGATCAGCAGTTCCGCCCCCTTGCGGGTGGTGCCGGAAGCATTCTGATACGCCGCGCGACCGCCGACGTTGCGGGCGATCACGACCTCGTTGCTGGAGTCGATGTAGAAAAGCGCGAAGTTCACCCGCGTGCCGGTGCCGACGAACGCCTTGGCGCCGATTTCGTATTGATTGCTCAGCGTCGGCTGCAGGTTGAAGTTGAGCCCAGAGCTGCCGTCCGGGCGGTAGGCGAGCTCGATGAACGTCGGCGTCTCGAAGCTGCGTCCCGCATTCGCGTACAGGTTCACGGCAGAGGTGAGCTGATAGAGCAGGCCGCCGACCGGCGTCCACGCCGAATAAGTGGCGCTCCCGCTGTCATCGGGGTTGCGCTGCGCGGGACCGGGACCGACGATGGTGGTCGTTCCGCTGCAGCGCGTGCCGACGATCACGCAGATGAACTTGTCGCTCGAATCGAAGCGCACCTCGCTGTAACGGATGCCCGCGCTCGCGTTCCAGCGCGGCAGGAACTGCCATTCGGCCTGCACATAGGCGCCGAAGTTGTCGACCGTGTCGTCCTCGTTGCGCTTGAGCGCGCCGATGTCGCCCAGGTTGTTGAGGTAGCCCTGGCGCGAGTCGCTGGCGGTTTCGTAGTCGACGCCAGAGGTGACCGTGAGCGGGCCGCTGAAGAATGGCTGCACGCGCGTCCAGCGCAGGCTGCCGCCGCCGAAGTCGCGATCGAAGGTGGATACCCCGCCCGAGCTGCGGATGTCGTTCTGGTTCGCGAGCGGAATCGCCAGGTACTGGGTGTTGCTGCGCGTGCCGTAGTAGCCCATGACGCGCAGCGTGTCCTCGTCGGTGATCCGGTTGTCGTAGATGAGCCCCACCTGGCTGTTGCGCAGCGTGCGTCGCGTGTCGAAGAGGGTCGCCGCCGGGTCGGCCTGGCGCGGGTTGCGCGCCACCTGCTGCGCGGTGAGCCCGAGCGGGTCCTCGGCATTGGGCTGGTCGAAGATGTTCGCCACCAGGGTGAACGCGGAGCGATTGTCGATCGTGTAGACGAACTTGCCGTTGACCTGCGTCTTCTCCGCCGCGCTCTGCTCGCGGTAGCCGTTGGTGGTGAAGTAGGTGGTGTTGACCATGTAATTGAGCGGCCCGCCCTGGCCGCCGAACTTGAAGCCGTAACGCTGGGTGTCGTAGCTGCCGAACGTGAAGGAGGGCGTCATGATCGGTTGCGCCGGTCCGGGCTCGGTGAAGATCTGCACGACGCCGCCCGAGTGATTGCCGTAGAGCGCGGAGAAGGGTCCGCGCAGCACCTCGATGCGGTCGGCCGAGCCTAGGTCGAAGATGCCGGGGCTGCCCTGACCATCGGGGGAACTCGCCGGGATGCCGTCGGCGAGGAGCCGGATGCCGCGCGTGCCGAACTGGGAGCGTGCGCCGAAGCCGCGGATGCTGATCTGCTGCTCCTGGGCGAAATTGTCGCGGTTCTGCACGAAGGTGCCGGGCGCGCGGTTCAGCACCTCGGAGACGTTCACGTCGAGCTTGCCGCGCTGGATGTCGTCCTGCGGAATCGAGTCGATCGACATCGGGAGATCGAAACTGCGCGCTTCGGTGCGCGTGCCGGTCACCACCACCGGCGAGGATTCCACCGCGTCGTCCGCGCCGGCCGGCGCTGCGACAACGGACACGACCGCCCCCAGGATGGCCCGCACCGAGCGCCGCGCGCGCAGCGGGCCCCCTCCCTTTCCCTGTTCTTTCATCTTCTTACCCCTCGCTGCGTCCTCTCGCGGGACGTCAACCCATAAAAAAGGGCTGCCCGCGGGCAGCCCTCGTGAAGCCAGTCAAATTCAGCGATTGCAGATGTACATCGTCACTTCGAAGCCGAAGCGCAGGTCCGTGTAGGCGGGGGTGGTCCAAGCCATCATGATCTCCTGGGAAGTGGCGAACAGGTCAGCGGTTGGCAATGTACATCGTGACTTCGAAGCCAAAGCGCAGATCGGTGTATGCGGGGGTGGTCCAGGCCATTTCTGTCTCCTCGGTGGTGGATGCAACAATCTAGACGCCCGCAGTATCGCGTCACAGGACGCCGGGGAACAGCGGAAATCCTGCAAAGCCGCCTCATGATTTTCATGAGATTGGCGCAGCTCCCGCCGTTCAGGGCTCGATCAGCCGGTTGCGTACGGCGATGATCGCGAGGTCCGCCTGGTTGGAGGCGCCGAGCTTCTGCTTGATGTTGTACAGGTGGGTGCCGACGGTGCGTGGCGACAGGTGCAGCACCTCCGCGATCTCCGCCACCGATTCGCCGCGTGCCAGCGCGAGAAAGACCTTGAACTCCTTGTCCGACAGCACTTCGACCGGGCTGCGATCGCCCGAGAGCTGCTGCACCGCCATCTGCTGCGCCAGCGCCGGCTCGATGAACGTCTTGCGCTGATAGACCTGCCGGATGGCCTGGATCAGTTCCTCGGCGGCGCTGCGCTTGGAGAGGTAGCCCAGTGCCCCGGCCTTGATGGCACGGCGCGGGTGCATCGTGTCCTCGTGCGCCGAGAGCATCAGCACGCGGGCTGCGGGATCCTTCGCGATCAGCCGCGTCAGCGTCTCCAACCCGCCGATGCCCGGCATCGAGATGTCGAGCACGAGGACGTCCGGCTTCACCTCGGAATACGCCTTCAGGGCGTCCTCGCCGCACTCTGCCTCGGCCACCACCTTGAGCTCGTGACTGCCCTCGATCAGCAGGCGAAACCCCATCCGCACCACGGCGTGGTCATCCACCAGCATGACCCGGATCGGCACCACACTCATGCGCCCGCTCCCGCTGCGGTGAACGCTGTGCTCACCGGCAGCGTGACCTTCACGCGCACGCCGCGGCCTGCCGCGCCCTCCAGCACGAAGCTGCCGGAGAGCGCCTGCACGCGCTCGCGCATGCCGAGAATCCCGTAGCCGGGGCGCGCCTCACTGCCCGGTGCGCCGAGTCCCCTGCCGTTGTCCCGCACCTCGATCTCCAGCCGGTCTCCGGCCTGATCCGCCACGCGTGCAATGTTGACCTCCACCCGACTCGCCGC
>JAEUMW010000202.1 GCA_016791345.1 Betaproteobacteria bacterium
ACGCGCGTAATCGAGAGCCCCGGTATCGCGGATGACTTCCGCCACCGGCCCGAACTCGCCCGAACCCCCGCTTTCGATCGCGGCGCGGATCAGCGCCGATTGCTGTGGCGTGCCGCACGCCATCGCGCGAATGAGCGGCAGCGTCGGCTTGCCCTCGGCCAGGTCGTCGCCCAGATTCTTGCCGGTGGTAACGAGGTCGCCGGAGTAGTCGAGCACGTCGTCGATCAACTGGAAGGCGGTGCCCAGGTGCATGCCGTAACGCGCGGCAGCGTCTTCCTGCGCGCCTTCGACGCCGCCGAGTATGGCCCCGATGCGCGAGGCCGCCTCGAACAGCTTCGCCGTCTTGTAGCGGATGACGCGCAGGTAGCCATCCTCGTCGATCTCGGGGTTGTGGCAGTTGAGGAGCTGCAGCACCTCGCCTTCCGCGATGACGTTGGTGGCGTCCGCGAGAACTTCGAGCACGCGCATGTTGCGCACCGAGGTCATCATCTGAAACGAACGGGAGTACAGGAAGTCCCCCACGAGCACGCTCGCCTCGTTGCCGAAGAGGGCATTCGCGGTTGCGCGACCGCGCCGCATCTCGGAGGCATCGACCACGTCATCGTGCAGCAGGGTTGCCGTGTGAATGAACTCGACGACCGCCGCCAGCGCGTGATGATGCGGCCCCTGATAGCTGTGGGCGCGTGCCGAAAGGCAGAGCAGCGCCGGCCGCAGCCGCTTGCCGCCGCTTTGCACGATGTATTCCGCCACCTGCCGGATGAGGACGACCTCGGAGCGCAGATGATGGCGAATGGACTCGTCCACCGCGCGCATGTCTTCGGCGACGGCGGCGCGAATCGCTTCAAGTGGGGACACGACGCGAGCCCGAAGAAAAAGGCTGGATGGTAGGGAGCGCGCCGGATCGGGTCAAGCGGAACCCGGAAGGCCGACGCCACACTCGTGGTCGCCAACCGAGGTTGAGCCGGGCATTGGGCCGCGCTATACTACGCGGCTTTTCGAAAGAGTCATTCGCGGGGTCGAAATGTTCGCGGTCATCAAAACCGGTGGCAAGCAGTATCGGGTGGCGAGCGGGGATCAGCTCAAGGTCGAGAAGCTCGCGGGCGAGGTCGGCAGCGAGATCGTCCTCGACCAGGTGCTGGCGGTCGGCCAGGGCGCCGATGTTGCGCTGGGCACACCGCTCGTTTCGGGCGCTTCGGTGCGTGCGACAGTGGTGTCTCACGGTCGCCACGACAAGGTCACCATCTTCAAGATGCGTCGCCGGAAGCATTACCGGAAGTCTCAGGGTCATCGGCAAAGCTACACCGAAATCCGCATCGAAGCGATCACCGTCTAGGTCGCACGGGGAAACCGATCATGGCACACAAGAAAGCAGGTGGCAGCTCTCGCAACGGCCGCGACTCGCAGTCCAAGCGGCTGGGCGTCAAGCGCTTCGGCGGCGAAACGATCAGGGCCGGCAGCATCATCATCCGCCAGCGCGGGACGCAGGTGCATCCCGGCGAGAACGTCGGCATCGGTCGCGACCATACGCTCTTCGCGAAGGTCGACGGGCAGGTCCGCTTCTCCGTGAAAGGGCCGGCGAGTCGCAAGGTGGTGAGCATCGTCCCGGCGTAGAGCGCACCGGTCAGAGGAGGCCCTATCGTCCGCGATAGGGCCTTTTTCATTCCGGAAGCCAAACCATGAAGTTCGTCGACGAGGCAACCATTGAAGTGCACGCCGGCAAGGGCGGCGACGGGGTCGTCAGCTTTCGCCGCGAGAAATACGTCCCGCGCGGCGGCCCGAACGGCGGGGACGGCGGACGCGGTGGCAGCGTCTTTGCGCTCGCGGACCGTAACGTCAACACCCTGATCGAATACCGTTTCGCCCGGTTGCATCGCGCAAGGAACGGCCAGAACGGCATGGGCTCCGAGTGCACCGGCCGCAGCGGGGACGACATCGTTCTCACGATGCCCGTCGGCACCGTGGTCAGGGATGCGGATACCGGCGAGATCGTCGCCGATCTCTGCCGCGACGGGCAACGGACGCTGCTCGCCCGCGGCGGGCAGGGCGGGCTTGGCAATGTGCATTTCAAGTCGAGCACGAATCGCGCGCCCCGGCAATGCACGCCGGGTGAAGCCGGGCAGGCGCGGCGCCTCGCGCTGGAGCTGCGTGTACTGGCCGATGTCGGCCTGCTGGGCCTGCCCAATGCCGGGAAATCGAGTTTCATCCGCGCGGTGTCGGCGGCGCGGCCCAAGGTCGCGGACTATCCGTTCACCACGCTGCACCCGAATCTCGGCGTGGTGCGCGTGGACGAGCGGCGCAGCTTCGTCGTCGCCGACATTCCCGGACTGATCGAAGGTGCGGCCGATGGCGCCGGACTCGGGCACCAGTTCCTGCGGCACCTGGCGCGCACGCGCCTGTTGCTGCACATCGTCGACATCGCTCCCTTCGACCCCGGCGCCGACCCGGTGCGCGACGCCGCAGCCATCGTCCGGGAGTTGCAGCGGCACGACGAATCCCTGTTCAGAAAGCCGCGGTGGCTGGTCTTGAACAAGCTCGATCTCGTGCCGGAGGACGAGCGCGCGCTGCACGTGAAGGCATTGCTGGAACGCTTCGATCAGCCGACGCCGGTATTCGAGATCTCGGCCCTCACGGGTGAGGGTTGTCGCGCGCTATGCTTCGCGGTCATGGATTTCCTGGACGCGCATCGCCCGCCGCAGATTGACGAAGACGCGCACGAGAGCAATGATGCCGTGCGCGAATCCGGTGATGGTTGAGTCGCGGTGATGGCATCGGTACTCGCAACGGCGGGCCGACTGGTGATCAAGGTCGGCAGCAGCCTCGTGACCAACGACGGGCAGGGCCTCGACCACGCCGCCCTGGCCGGCTGGGCGGAACAGGTGGCGGCGCTGCGCCAGCGCGGGCGCGAGGTGATCCTCGTCTCGAGCGGCGCCATCGCCGAGGGCATGCAGCGGCTCGGCTGGCGCAAGCGTCCGCGCGCCGTGCACGAACTGCAGGCGGCGGCGGCGGTCGGCCAGATGGGGCTCGTGCAGGCGTACGAGTCCTGCTTCGCGAAACACCGGCTCGTGACTTCGCAGGTGCTGCTCACGCACGACGACCTCGCCGATCGCAAGCGCTATCTGAATGCGCGCACCACGCTGCGCACGCTGCTGGCACTCGGCGTCATCCCGGTCATCAACGAGAACGACACCGTCGTCACCGACGAGATCCGCTTCGGCGACAACGATACGCTCGCCGCACTCGTCACCAATCTCGTGGAGGCCGGCGCGCTGGTCATCCTCACCGATCAGGCGGGCCTCTTCACGGCGGATCCGCGGAAGGATCCGCGGGCGGAGCTCGTCCGCCACGCCACCGCGGGCGACCCGGCGCTCGAACGCATGGCCGGCAGCGCCGGCAGTGACATCGGCCGCGGCGGCATGCTGACCAAGGTGATCGCCGCCAAGCGCGCCTCACGCAGCGGTGCGCACACGGTGATCGTCTCCGGGCGCGAACCTGACGTGCTGGTGCGCCTGAT
>JAEUMW010000203.1 GCA_016791345.1 Betaproteobacteria bacterium
GGGCGGAAGCTCCATAATGAAGGGTGTGGCTTCGCCCTTGAGGAGCGTCTTCTTGAGCACGAGACCGGTCAGCACGGCGATTGCGATGCCGATGAGGTAAAGCCCGAAGACCACGTTCTGCGCACCTTCCGGGAAGAAGGCGGCGGCGAACAGCACGTACACCGGCAGGCGTGCGCCGCACGACATGAAGGGCGCCATGGCGATGGTCATCAGGCGGTCGCGACGGTGTTCGAGGGTGCGCGTGGCCATGATTGCCGGCACGTTGCAGCCGAAGCCGACGATCAGCGGAACGAAGCTCTTGCCTGGCAGCCCCACCCAGCGCATGAAGCGGTCCATCACGAACGCAGCCCGCGCCATGTAACCGGAGTCCTCCAGCACCGACAGGAACAGGAACAGGAAGCCGATCACCGGGATGAAGGTGGCGACCGTCTGCAGGCCACCACCGATGCCGCTGGCGAGCAGCACGTTGGCCCATTCCGGCGAGCCCACGCGCTCCAGCACCTGCTTGGAGCCATCGACGAAAATGGCCGCCGCGAACTGGTCGAAGAAGTCGATGAACGCACCGCCGATGTTGATGGTGAACATGAACATCAGGTACATCATCACCAGGAAGATCGGGATGCCGAGCGCGCGGTTCAGCACCACGTGGTCGATGCGGTCGGTCATGTCCCGGCTGGCACGGCCGCTCACCTTGACAGTGGCACTGGCGATGCGATTGGCGAGGCCGTAGCGGGCGTCGGCGACGAGGATGTCGAGATCGTCGCCGAGTTCCTTCGCCTTGTCTGCCGCCTGCGCGGCGAGTTCCGGTCCGGCTGCCGCGCGGGCGAGGTCGTCGCCTTCGAGCAGGCGCACGGCGAGCCAGCGCGGCGAGGTCGAGTGCGTGCGGGCCGCAGCCTCGAGCCGCGGCACGATCTCGCCGATCGCGCGCTCCAGGCCTTCGTCATACGCGATCTCGGCCGTCGCCGCCTGCCGCGACTTGACGGCTTGGCGAATCGCCGTCTTGAGCGCGTCGATGCCGCGACCTTCGGAGGCCACCACTGGCACCACCGGGCAGCCGAGGCGGCGCGACAGGGCGGCCGCGTCGACCGACATGCCCTTGTCTTCCGCGACGTCGACCATGTTGAGCACCACCAGCAGCGGCACGCGCATCTCGGCGAGCTGACTCGTGAGATAGAGGTTGCGCTCCAGGTTGGCCGCGTCGACGATGTTGATCACCAGGCTGGCTTCGCCCGCGTGCACATAGTCGCGCGCGACCTTCTCGTCGAGGGAGACCTCGCGGTCCACCACGTCGAGCGAGTAGGTGCCCGGCAGATCGACCACTTCGAAGCGCAGGCCATCGTGCTTGTATTCACCGCTCTTCTTCTCGACGGTGACCCCCGGCCAGTTGCCGACCTGCTGGCGCGAGCCGGTGAGGGCGTTGAAAAGGGTGGTCTTGCCGCAGTTCGGGTTGCCGACCAGGGCAATCGTGCAGGTGGTGCTGGTAGTCATCACAGTTTCTCCACGCTCAGGGCATCGGCCTCGTCCTTGCGCAGCGACAGGGCAAAGCCGCGCACACGGATTTCGACCGGATCTCCCATCGGCGCCACCCGCGTTACGCTGAGTTCTGCGCCGGGCGTCAGCCCCATCGACAGGAGCTTGCGGCGGTAGGCACCGCCGGCTTCCGAAAAGCCGCGCACGCGGGCGCGGTCACCGACTTTGAGATCTCTCAAGGTGTTCATGTGCAGGTTCGCCTCCGGTTATCGCGAGGAGCCATCGGACTTGCCGGCCGCCGCGGGTAGTGTGCGGATGTACATCACGATCTTCCAGATGTCCGACTCGCTCAGATAGTCCTGGTAGGCGCGCATGCTGGTTGCGCGCGGCTTGCCGACGCCCGGGCGTTCGATGAGTTGTGCACCCTGACGAGCCGGCCAGTGGAAGTCGCCGGAGCCGTGCAGGATCACGTAGAACATCTGCCCGTCGGTGATCTCGGCCATGGTCGGCTGGCAGATGAAATTGCGCGGCGGAGGATCGAGATCGACGCCGTCCTTGCCGGCCGCGTCACCCTTGAAGCCGTGACAGTTGACGCAGGCAATCGGCTTCGCATCGCGCTCGTACAGCAATTTGCCCTGTTCGATGTCGGTGGCCGTCTTCGGCAGCGGATTCACGAGCTTCTGAAAGCTCGGCGGCGCTGGGTCCGTGTCGCGCTGCTGCGGGCAGCGCAGGAGCGGTGCGCCGACCTCTTCGGCGCGTGTCATCGGGGTTTGCTTGTTGCTGGCGGAGCATGCGGCCAGACCCGACAGCATCAGAGCCGGGATCAGCCGCCGCCATACATCCGCTGGGGATGACATTTTGTGGGTCCTGTTCAGTAGACGATTCGGGTACGCATGCCGAGCACGAGTGCGTTGTCGATCGTGGGATCGGTGCCCGGGTTCACGATGTATTGTGCGTCGACCTGCATACTGAGCCAAGGCAGGACGGGTACCCAGTAGGTTGCTTCGATGGCTGCTTCGAGGTCGCGGACCGGATTCCCCGCGAGTTCCTGTGCAGTCTTGTAGCGCGAGCCGTTGATCGGGACGGACACGCCGAGGGCGGCGACGTCCTCGTCGCGGCCGGGAAAAAAACCAGTGTAGGCAAAGCCGCCGGCTGCGTAGTACTGGACCTGGTTCACGTTCTGGTCGGCCATGCCGACGCGGATGAAGGCGGAAAGACCCTGGGTCGGCTTGCCCTGCTCCGTGTACAGTGCGCCTTCGAGCAGCGCATAGACGCCCGGCTTGCTGAACGTCTGCTGCGGGTTGCCGTTGGCATCGACCTGCAGGATGTCGTCGAACGGGCGGGTGTAATACCACATGCCCACGGCGGCATGGATGAAGCCGCCCTCGTCGACGCCACGCGTGCAGCCGACCTCACCGAGCGTGAGCATGCCTTCGTCGCGGTTCAGGATGACGTGTGTGCCATAGGGGTCGTTCGGATTGCCGGCCACACCGTCGACGAGCGCCACCTGCGCGTACCAGTTGGGGGTTGGATGGAAGCCGACGCGCACGCCGAGGCAGGAGGTGGAGTAGATGCAGGGGCCGTTGCGTCCGCTCTGCGACAGATCGACACCAGTGCCGAAGCCGCCGTTCATGAGGACGGCCGCCGTTTCCTTCACGTCGAACTCGGTATCGACCGCATACATGCCGGCGCGGATCGAGAGCATCTCGTCGAAGAAGGTGGGCTCGATCCATCCCTCGAAGAGTCTGATGGTGCCCACGCTGTTGCCGAGGTTGCTGGGCGCGTTCAGCGAGCCCGTACCCTCCGTCGGGTCGCGCCCGTACATGCCGAGTCCGCGAAAGAAGGCGAGGGTCCTGCACCAGCCGAAGAGGCGATCCAGATCCAGAGTGAGCGTCGCTTCGACTAGGCCCGGCGCGTAGGTCCGGCGCGCGAGACCGCCGCTTACCACCGTCTGCACGTCGTTGAACGTGGTAAGCCCGAACCGAATCGCGTTTTCCTCCAGCTTGGTGCGCATTCCGCACTCGCCGGTCAGCGTCACGCGCTCGATCAATCCTACCTCTGGGTGGTCTGCTTCGGTCGGTTCTTCCGGCGCGGACATCGCAGCGGGCTCCTCCGCCGTGGCCGGACCGTCTGCTTCCTGCCGCTCGGCTGGGGCTTCCGTTCCCCACGGTGTGACCGGCTCTGCTGCCACCGGAGCGCGGTCTTCCTCGGGTACGAGATCTTGCGCGTTCACGTGTGGCGCGGCCTCGATGGCGAGTATGAAGAGGGCGATCGCCCAGAGGCTCGTCCGGAAATGTGTTTCGAATGCGGCGGCGAGCGCAGGCCAAGCGCCACCGCCAGAAGGGTGGTTACACATCTTTTGTTTGCTCCCATCATGATTCAGATCGTACAGACCAGAATCCTGTGGGCCATGCCACCACCGAGCGCAAAACGGGTTTCGCCCCGCCTGACGACCAGACCTGCCCCTTGCCGATGGCATATGGTGAGTTCGCTGCCGACGGCGAGACCCATCTCGGCGAGCCGCCGGGCGAGCCCGGCACCGCCGTTGATCGCAACCACCCGCACGGTGGTGTCCGCGTTGGCCGCCGCGAGCGGAAAGGCGGGGGACTGGGTATCGGCCTTCATGTGGGCTTCCTGGTCATTTAACGCGAATCGTTTCGCTTTGCGGTTAAATTTTTTTGGTGTCAGCTGTGCAGCCCGGCTCCCGCCAGGGCGCGCAGCAGGATGGCGATCGTGCTGCCGTTGTGCAGCATCGAGGCGGTCACCGGGGGCACGACGCCGAGCGCGGCGGCCGACAGGATGGTCGTGTTGAGGCCCATGGTGAGCTTGAAATTGCTGGCGATCAGCGCCTGCGTGGCGAGCGCCAGGGCCTTCGCGTCGGCCACCCGGCCGATGTCGTCTTCGAGCAGCGCGATGTCGGAGGCGAGCCGCGCGATGTCCGCGCCGTGGTGCATGGAGATGCCGACATGGGCACCGGTAAGCGCCGGCGCATCGTTGACGCCATCGCCGACGAAGGCGATGCGTGCGCCCTGGTTCGCGAGGTCGGCGAGAATCTCGGCCTTCTCGTGCGGCAGCAGGCCCGCGTGGAACGCGTCCAGGCCGAGTTCCTGCGCCATTGCGGCGGCGCGTTCCGGGTGGTCTCCGGTCAGCATCAGAACGCGCCTGGCGCCCAGTTCGCGCAGCCGCGCGATGGTCGCCTTGCTGTTGGGGCGCAGCGTATCCCTGAGCGCCAGCACGCCCAGCAGCTCGCCGCCGTAGCCAATGTAGAGCAGGGTCTTGCCCTCGTGGTGGAGGCGTTCGATCGTTCCCGTATGCGCGGCCGTGGGGATGCGCTCGTCGTCCTCGACGAAATGGCGAGATCCGACCACGATGCGGCGGCCATCGACCACACTCGCCACCCCGTGAGCGACGATGAACTCGACTTCCTTGTGGTCGAAGTGGTGCGGATGGTCGAGGCGGTGGGCGGC
>JAEUMW010000204.1 GCA_016791345.1 Betaproteobacteria bacterium
GTGGCTTCTCGCCGAGCTCGAACGGCCGCTCGTCCCGACCCGAGACCTGGCGGGTCTTCCCCCCACGGCGCAGGAGACGCTCGGCCTCTTCCGGCTGGTGCGCGAGATGCGCGTCGTGACCGACCGCGACGCCTTCGGCAGCTTCATCCTGAGCATGACCCGGCATGCCGCAGACATCCTCGGCGTGTACCTGCTGGCAAAGGAGGCCGGCCTCTTCGCCGACCCTGCCGGGGTCGAACGCTGCACGCTGCCGATCATGCCGCTCTTCGAGACGATCGACGATCTGCGCGGCGCGCCGGCGGTACTGCGCGACCTGCTCGCGGTCCCGGTGGTGCGCCGCAGCCTCTCCGCCCAGGGCGGTCTGCAGGAAGTGATGATCGGCTATTCCGACTCCAACAAGGACGGCGGCTTCCTGCCGTCGAACTGGGAGCTCGCCCGCGCGCAGACGCGGCTCTCCCAGGTGGGACAGGAGCATGATGTCACCATCGCCTTCTTCCACGGCCGCGGCGGATCGGTCAGCCGCGGCGGCATTCCCGCCGGCCGTGCCATCGCCGCGCAGCCGGCCGGTTCCATCCGCGGCCGCTTCCGTCTGACCGAGCAGGGCGAGGTGGTGTCGCTCAAGTATGCCAACCGCGGCACCGCGGCCTATCAGGTCGAGCTGCTCGCGGCGAGCGTGCTGGAGCACGCGCTCAAGTCGGAGCGGGAGCGCGAACTCGAGCCGGTACCGGAATTCGACGACGCGATGGAGGCGCTGGCGGGTGCCGCGCGTGCCGGCTACCTGCGCCTCGCAGCGCATCCGGGTCTGGTGACTTATCTGCAGGCGGCCAGTCCGCTCGAAGAGATTTCACTGCTCAACATCGGTTCGCGTCCGGCACGACGGTTCGGCGCGAAAACCCTGGCAGAACTGCGCGCGATCCCGTGGGTCTTCGCCTGGTCGCAGAACCGGCACATCATCACCGGCTGGTTCGGACTAGGCAGCGGCCTGGCGGCGTTCCGGCAGGTGCGCGGCGCGGCGGGCGACGCCTTGCTCGCGCGCATGTTCCGCGAGTCGCGGCTGTTTCGCCTCGTGCTGGACGAAGCGGAGAAGACGCTCGCGGTGGTGGACCTGGAAATCGCCCGGCTCTACGCGGAACTGGTGCCGGACGCTGCCCTGCGGGACGAAATCTTCGAACTGGTGCGCGATGAATACGCGCGCGCCTGCGAGATGGTGCTGGCGACTACCGGCGAGTCCGCGATAGCCGAGCGCTTTCCGGAATTCCGGACGCGCCTTGCGCACCGGCTGCCGACGATCAATCAGGTAAGCCGCGAGCAGATCGATCTGTTGCGGCGGTTTCGCGCGGCGGACGATGGTGCAGAGAAGGAGGCGATCAAGGCGCCCCTGCTGCTCTCGATCAACTGCGTGGCGGCGGGACTCGGTGCAACCGGGTGACGTGCAGCCAGAGCGAACGCCCGGCGGCGACAGGACAGGCGTGAGTCTTCGTCCGCGCCTGTCGCCCACTCAGTAGCGATGCGGGCGCGCGAGCAGCGCAGACCGCTTCTGCAGCAGCTTCGACCCTGGGCGGACGAGGAACTGCGGCTGTCGCCGCGTGGAGGTGACGACCTCGCGCTCCGTCGAGCGCAATACGAATGGCATGAGCCGATTGCGATGGATCATTTTTTCTCTCCCCTATGCGTACCTGTCTTATTGGGGAGACATTAGGATCGGCCACGAACCCCGTCCAATTGCACTTGCTGATGATTACGATAAGCCAGTCCTTATGATCCGGTGCGCATCGCCTCGACCACGGTGAGCACCGCAGCGGAGTCGAGCCGGGCCCCGCCGCGCGCCATCAGCGCGTTGAACGTCTGCGCTGCCACCGCGGCGCCGGGAATCGCGAGCCCCACCGCCGCCGCGCAGTCGAGTGCGATGTGCACGTCCTTGTGATGCAGCCTCGCCTCGACACCCGGACGGAAATCGCGGCTAACCATCTTCGGTCCCATCACGTCGAGCATGCGGCTCGCAGCGGCCCCGCCGCGCAGTGCCTCCAGCACTTTTCCCGGATCGACGCCGCTCGCGCTCGCCAGCGTGAGTGCCTCGGCGATGCCTTCGAGCATGAGCACGATGGCGAGCTGGTTGGCCGCCTTCGCCGCCTGGCCGGCACCGCTCTCACCGATGCGCAGCACCGTCCTGCCAAGTCTGCGCAGCAGCGGCTCCGCACGCCGGAACGCGTCCTCGGGTCCGCCGACCATGATCGACAGCGCGGCGTCGATCGCGCCCTGCTCGCCGCCGGACACCGGTGCGTCCAGGAACGCCACGCCGCGTGCCGCAAGCGCCGTCGCGACATGCTGCGCGGCGGCAGGCGCGATGGTGCTGTGATCGATCACCAGCAGGTCGGGGCGGGCGCCTTCGATGACACCGCCGGCGCCGAGCACGACCGCCTCGACGTCCGCTCCCGTCGTCACCATGGTGAAGACGACATCGCAACGTCGCGCCAGCTCGGCGGGCGATGCGCATGCCACCGCACCCTGCTCGAGAAGCGGTGCGAGCGCGGCCGGTCGCCGCGCGTAGACCGCGAGCGGATGTCCCGCGCGCAGGAGATGCAGCGCCATGGGCCGCCCCATCACGCCGAGGCCGATGAAGCCGACGCGCTCGCTCATTGGTCATCTCCCTGGCGCATGCGCCCGAGCACCTTGTAGATCGCCGAGGAATCGAGCTCGCCTTCACCGCTGCCGACGAGCGCATTGAGGTGCTGCGCGACGAGCGCCGCCGCCGGCAGCGCCACGCCGAGTTCGAACGCGCTCTGCAGCACGATGCGCATGTCCTTCTGGTGCAGTCGCGCCTTGAAGCCGGGCTGGAAGTCGGCCTCGAGCATGCGCCGGCCGTGGATCTCCAGCACCCGCGAATAGCCGAAGCCGCCGAGCAGTGCTTCACGCACCTTTGCGGCGTCCACGCCGTTCGCCTGCGCGAGCAGCAATGCTTCCGCCACCGCTTCGATGGTCACGGCCGCAACGATCTGGTTGCACGACTTCGCCACCTGACCGGCGCCGCTCGCGCCGATGTGCACGATGTTCCTGCCCATCAGTTCCAGCAGCGGCCGCACGCGCTCGAAGGTCTGCACCGGGCCGCCGACCATGATCGAGAGCGTGCCGTTGACCGCGCCGATCTCGCCGCCGGACACGGGCGCATCCAGCATCTCGACGTCTTTCGCGGCGAGCGCAGCGGCGATGCGTCGGGTGGCCGCAGGCGAAATCGTGCTCATGTCGACGATGACTGCGCCGGCTTTCGCGCCCTCGCTGCAGCCGCCGCCACCGAGGATCACCTGCTCGACGTCCGGCGTGTCGGACACCATCACGAACGTCACGTCCGATCTTGCCGCGACCTCTGCCGGGGATGCGCACGTCACCGCACCGGCGTCCGCCAGCGGCTGCATGCTCGCGGCGCGGCGCGCGTGGACCGCCATCGCGTGCCCGCCCTTCATGACGTTGAGCGCC
>JAEUMW010000205.1 GCA_016791345.1 Betaproteobacteria bacterium
ACGAAATCGAGCGGCTGTTCCGTCGGCTCAAGGGCTTTCGTCGGATCTTCTCCCGCTTCGAGAAACTCGACGTGATGTTCACGGCATTTATTCACTTCGCCCTGATCGCCGATGCGCTCATATAGTGTTAACACGCCCTAGCGGACCGGCGTGCTCGCCATCCCGGCCTGCCGGGGCGGGCAGGAAGCGCGGAATCCCTGCGAGTGCAGTTGCTCGACCAGTAGACAGGCGATCGCCCGATGCTCAGACTAACGCACGATTGACGCCGTACTTGCACGAACAGCCGACGCCTGCCCCTCTTTGCGATCCGACGAAGACGATGATCCGCAGCATCAAGGCTCAAGCAGTGAAGGAAGCAACACGTGTGAAGTTACCCGCCTCGCGGGAGAACCTCTGATGGGGGCTCATCCAGGCGGCGCTCCACAACAACCTGCGGCTGGCGCGCCCGGCGTTCCCCAGCAGGTTCTGGATCCGCTCAGTCGCGCCGCCATCTTTCTCGTCGTGGCACTGAAGCCGGGCTCCGGCAATCGCGCCATCGTTCGATCCTTCTGTGCGGATCTCGCCGCGCTCATCCGCGCGGTTGATTTTCGCGACGTGGAGGCAGGGCTTTCCTGCATCATGGGGATCGGGTCCGACGCCTGGGACCAGCTCTTCGGCGCGCCGCGCCCGGCCGAGCTGCACCCATTTCGCGAGATTCGCAGCGACGGGCGCCACGCGGTCTCGACACCGGGCGACTTGCTATTCCACATCCGTGCGAAGCGCATGGACCTGTGCTTCGAGATGGCGACACAGATCATGGCGCGGCTCGGACAGGCCGTTGCTGCGGTCGACGAGGTGCACGGATTCCGCTACTTCGACGACCGCGATCTCCTCGGGTTTGTCGACGGCACGGAGAATCCGCGGGGCGATGAAGCGGCGGAAGCGGTGCTCATCGGCGACGAGGATGCAGCGTTCGCCGGCGGCAGTTATGTCATCGTGCAGAAGTACCTGCACGATCTCGCCGGCTGGAATGCCTTGTCGACCGAGACCCAGGAACGGATCGTCGGCCGCACGAAACTGTCCGACATCGAACTGGACGATGCGGTCAAGCCCAGCTCGGCGCACAACGCCCTCACGACGATCGTTGAAAACGGCGAAGAACGCCAGATCCTGCGCGACAACATGCCCTTCGGGCATGCCGGCTCGAACGAATTCGGAACCTATTTCATCGGCTACAGCCGCTCGCCCCGCACGATCGAGCAGATGCTCGAGAACATGTTCATCGGGCGGCCGCCCGGCAACTATGACCGATTGCTCGACTTCAGCCGCGCCGTCACCGGGAATCTCTTTTTCGTGCCGACGGCGACATTTCTGGAAGACACGACCGAAGACGGACCCGCGCTTGCGGCTCCTGCTGCCGCCGTTGCGGTGCCCGATCCGGTGCCCGCTTCGCGCAGCGATGGCTCGTTGGGTATCGGTTCCCTGAAAGGAGATGTTGACCATGAATAACCTGCATCGCGAGCTTGCGCCGATTTCCGATGCTGCCTGGGCACAGATCGAAGAAGAAGTGACGCGCACGTTCAAGCGCCACTTGGCCGGCCGGCGGGTCGTCGACGTCGTGGGGCCCGCGGGCAGCAGCCTTGCCGCCGTCGGCACCGGCCACCAGCGATCCGTAGCAACCCCGGGGGATGGCGTGCTCGCCAGCCAGCGCGAGGTCAAGGCGCTGGTAGAGCTGCGGGTTCCGTTCGAACTGGAGCGGCAGGCGATCGACGATGTCGAACGCGGTGCGAACGATTCGGACTGGGAGCCGGCCAAAATCGCGGCGCGGCGGCTCGCCTTCGTCGAGGACGGCGCCATATTCGTCGGCTACGGCGCCGCGGGGATCGTCGGCGTCTGTCAGGGAACCAGCAACCCGAAGAAGACGCTGCCGAGCGATGTGCGGGAGTACCCGGAAGCCATTGCGCAGGGGCTGAGCCAGTTGCGGCTGGTGGGCGTCAACGGGCCTTACGCGGTGCTGCTGGGTGCCGATGCCTATACCGCGCTGGCCGAGACCAGCGATCACGGCTACCCCGTCCTGGAGCACGTCAAGCGGTTGGTCGACGACAAGATCCTCTGGGCGCCCGGTGTCCCCGGTGCCGTCGTCCTGACGACCCGTGGTGGCGACTTCGAGCTGCATATCGGCCAGGACGCTTCCATCGGCTATCTCGGCCATACCGACGGCGTGGTCCGCCTCTATTTGCAGGAAACCCTCACCTTCCTGTTGCTGACGACCGAGGCAGCCGTCGCATTTGCACCTCCGGCGGCGGCGAAAAGCTAAAGCCCCTGGAACCGGTGTTCCGTGGTCGGGAACATCTCGCGTCTTGGGTAAAACGTGCGGTAGCCAAGGG
>JAEUMW010000206.1 GCA_016791345.1 Betaproteobacteria bacterium
CGGCCGCCTGGCGTCCATCGATTCTGCGCTCGCACGCTAGCGCGGCGTCTCATCCCCACGTCTTCCTTCCGTTTTCACTCCGGCGTTTCGCGCACGGCGATTGGACTGTCATTCTGGACGGTTCATCCCGTGCGCGGCGGCTGATTCAGCAAGCACTTCCACCTAAGCTGGCACTCCGAACAGTTTCAGGAGATGCCAATGGCTGACCATTCCATCACAGGCAAGACCGTCCTCATCGCGGGCGGCGCCAAGAACCTCGGCGGACTCATTGCGCGCGACCTTGCCGGGCACGGCGCGCGAGCCGTGGCCGTCCATTACAACAGCGGCGCATCGAAAGCGGATGCCGAAGCTACCTGCGCCGCAGTCGAGGCTGCGGGCGCGCGGGCCGTGGCGATCCAGGCCGATCTGACAACGGCGGCAGCTGCCGAGCGGCTTTTCGCGGACGCGATTGGCAGCGTCGGTGCACCCGACATCGCGATCAACACCGTGGGCAGGGTGCTCAAGAAGCCGATTCTGGAGGTTACCGAGGCGGAGTACGACGAGATGGCAGCCGTGAACTCCAAGTCCGCGTTCTTCTTCCTCAAGGAGGCGGGCAGACACGTCAACGACGGAGGCAAGGTCGTGACACTGGTGACTTCGCTGCTTGGCGCCTTCACGCCGTTCTACGCGTCCTATGCCGGCACCAAGGCCGCGGTGGAGCACTTCACGCGGGCGGCGGCAAAGGAGTTCGGCGCACGCGGCATCTCCGTGAATGCCGTGGGGCCGGGTCCCATGGACACGCCCTTCTTCTATCCGGCGGAAAGCGACGATGCCGTCGCCTACCACAAGACTGCTGCTGCGCTTTCGCCATTCACCCGGTCCGGCCTCACCCACATTGAGGACGTCGTTCCGTTCATCCGTCATCTCGTGAGCGATGGCTGGTGGATCACCGGCCAGACGATTCTCATCAACGGCGGCTACACGACGAAGTAGCCTTCGCGCGGAAACCTCTTCGCAACTGTTTCGCCGACCCGCCGCGGTCCTTCACTCGGGGCGTGATAAAAAGATGGAATGGACCGACTCCATCAGTATCGCGTGTTCGTTCAGGTTGCCGAGATGGGCAGCTTCATCAAGGCGGCTCACCGGCTGGAGATCCCGCGCGCCTCGGTCTCGGCGGCCGTCCAGCAACTCGAAGCGAAGCTCGGCACACGACTCCTGCACCGGACCACCCGACAGGTTCGGCCCACCGCCGATGGCTTGAAACTGCTGGAACGCCTGCGGCGGCTGCTGGCTGACGCGGAGGACATCGACCAGCTCTTCGTTGGCAGCGAGTTCAAGGTCGCGGGTCGGCTGAACGTGGACATGCCCACACGCATCGCCCGGCGGCTGGTGGCACCGTCCCTGCCGGACCTGCTGCGGCGCCATCCCGGACTGCAGGTGGCACTGAGTTCCACCGACCGCGTGATCGACCTGGTGCGCGAGGGGATGGACTGCGCCGTGCGGGTCGGCGCGCTTCGGGAAAGCAACCTCGCGGTCCGTCCCATCGGGCGGCTTGCTCTCGTCAACTGTGCGAGCCCGGACTATCTGGAGGAACACGGGGCACCACGCCACCCGGACGATCTCGGCAAGGGGCATTGGTCGGTGGGCTATGCCTCGCCCTCGACCGGACGGGAAGTCCCCTGGGAGTTCCTGTGCTCAGGCGAGGAACGCAGCGCGGAGGTCCCATGCCGCGTGATCGTCAACAGCGCGGAAAACTACATCGCCTGCTGTCTGGCGGGACTCGGGCTCATCCAGATCCCGCGCTTCGACGTCGAGCAGTTGCTCGACAGCGGCCGACTGGTGGAAGTCATGCCCGATTTTCGCGCCGCGCCCATGCCGGTATCGCTCGTCTACCCGCACCGTCGCCAGCGCACACACCGCCTCGGCGTGTTCATCGACTGGTTCGCGGCACTGATGCGCCCGCACCTCGAGCCCTGACGGCGCGCAGAAACTGGTGGAATGTCCGCCGGACACGCGCGGCGACGACGCGCCGACGTGATGTGCGAGCTGTGGCAGGCGTTTCTGTGTGAGACTCTCATGGAGTCAGGGTTATGCGGGAAACAGCATGCTCAGAATCGCCACTTGGAACGTCAACTCCCTCAAGGTCCGGCTGTCGCAGGTGCTGGACTGGCTGCCCGCCGCCGGGATCGACATCGCCTGCCTGCAGGAAACCAAGCTGCAGGACATCGACTTCCCGTTCGAGGCCTTGCGGGTCGCCGGCTACCAGGCGCTCGCCGCGGGTCAGAAGACCTACAACGGGGTGGCGATCGTCTCCCGCCGACCTGGCATCGACGTGGTGACCGCCATCCCGGGCTGCGACGATCCGCAGAAACGAGTGCTCGCCGCGACGTTCGACGACGTGCGGGTGATATGCCTCTACGTGCCGAACGGAGAGTCGGTGACGTCGGACAAGTATCGCTACAAGCTGGACTGGCTCGCGGC
>JAEUMW010000207.1 GCA_016791345.1 Betaproteobacteria bacterium
TCAATCAATGCGGTGCTGTTGAGTCCGTCATCATCCTGCTTGGCCCACGAGGGGTCAGGCACGTCGACGCTCAGCCGCAGCCCCATGAGCGTAGCGCCTGGGCTCTCGGTTTCGGCGAGATGTCAGAACCGTTCCGGTTCGGGGGCACCAAGGTCACGACAGATTTTCCGTGCGAGATGATTGTTGACCTCGGTGTGTCGCGGCACCGCGCTGCGCTTGTTCAGCGCCGGGTTATGCCACCACGAGTGCCGCGCGCCTTCGCGCAGCAGAGTACAACCATGAGCAGCGAGGTGCGCCAGCAGATCGCGGCGCTTCATACCGCAATCTGAAGTTCCTCGTAGCCCTTGCCCGCAGCGCCACGAGCTTCCTGCCGGTTGAATTCGAGGGCCTCCGCCAAGGTAATGCGTAGGGCTTCCAGCAGTTCCTCGCGCGTGGCTTCTTGGCAATTAACTCCGGGCACTTCCTCGATCCACCCGATCCAGGAATCGCCTTCCTGCTTTACAACCGCGGTAAACGTTTGCTTCATCGCATACCTCCATCCAACAGCCCAGCGAAGTGGCCCAAGGTTCTAACGCCAAGCATCAGGCGCCGCCGCAGGCGGTCGCCCGCATACCCATGTTGGCCCCCGAACATCAACGCGATGGAAGCTAGCAGATTTGCACCTGAATTTTTTTTGCAAGCATGGCTCACAGCCAAACCCAATGATCCTCTAACTGCGGTTGAATCTCCACCATTTGAGACCAGAACTGTGTGATCGCGCGGAACGTACCAACAGGAAGAGTATGAGTCGCATTCGGGTTGTAATAGGCGGCAGAGCGGTCTCGGCTGATCGCGAGTCGCCCATCAATGACCTTCCGCTCAACATAGGCTAACGCAGAAAGGTCGGCCGGCAACCGAGAGAACTCGAAAGGCTTTCCGAGCAGGCCGTTGGCGATAAATCGGAATAGCTGTGTGCCGAAGCCACTCCATGTGGTGTAGTCGAACACGACAAGTGCACATGGTCGCCTCTGACTCGCGGCGAACGCGATCTGACCGTTCTTTTCGTCCGCGGCCTTTACGAGTAGCCGCCTCAGCGTGTCCGGGTGGTTCAGGGAAACTCCTTCTTCTCGCTCGAACTTCTGACGCTCGGCGTCGGAAAGATTGAGCGTCGAAACCTCGAGATAGAAATCAGTAGGCGCAAGGACCTGGAAGTCGGGTCGAGGCGCGGTCGATGTGGCCACTGGTATGGCGTTGATGTTGGTCTTGCGCATGAACTCCCACCACGAAAGCTCATTGACTCCTCCGAGGTGATCGCTGTTATTGAAGCTCTCAAGACGAGTTTTCAGCGCACGCTTGTCCTTGCTGGACGTGAGAGGGAACTTGTTGAACCAGACGCGAATGGAATCGAGGTACAGCGTTCCGTCGCCGTCCAAACTATCAAGGACGCCTGCGATCCACGAACCCTTGTCAGTCGACGCTCTTGCGCGGCCGAGCCATGCGGCGTCGAAGACGGTCACAGTTTTGGACATGATTTATCGAGGTTTGAATCCATTTAACCGGGTTCGATCCGTCTACTCGGGAAACGCGTTTCCCCGGCAAGGCTGCGGGTCCGGTGGCGGAGCGAGTCTGCTACCAGATCGTCTTGAGCAGGCCGGACTCCAGAATGCGCTGATCACGCGTCACCAACGGCAGGCCAAGCGACCGAGCTGTCGCCCCGACAAGTCGGTCAGCCGGATCCTGTGGGAAGTCGTCGCCGAACGCGGTGGCAAGTGCGGCAATCTCGGGGGAGATTTCGTGGACGATGATACCGGTATGCTCGATTACGCCGCGCACACTGCTTTCGACCGTGCCCGGTCCGCGCAGCCTACCGCGCTGAAAGAGCAGGGCGAGCTCCCATAAACTGATCGACGCGACCGAAATGCCGCCGGAAGCTGCTGCTCGGCGGATCGCAGCCGCAGCCGCCCGGGACAGCCGCTTCGGTTCAACCGCAAGCCACACCCAGACATGAGTGTCCAGGAGGATCATCTCAATCGATTTCCCATGCCCCCTGTTCGACGAGGGGCGCCTCGACGTCCCCAAGAATCTCGATGGTTCCGGCGAGGCAGCCGAATACATCGTGCTCGGCAGTTTCGACGGGAACGAGCTTGGCCACTGCAACACCCTTCTTGGTGATGAGGACCGGCTGTCGCTGCGAGCGGACCTCATCCATGATGCGCAGGCAGTGAGTCTTGAACTCCCCGGCGGGTACAGTTTTCATGGTCGTCTGCTTATGACTATAGTGGGATTATAGCGGCCACTATTGACTCTGCACAACGAGGAAGGGCCGCAGTTGTTTCGACGACTGCTAAGGCGTCGCCTCTCGCGCGAAGACGCGGGAGTCGGGCGCTTGCCGGCGAGCATTGCGGTGCTTCGACCGTCAGCTCAGTGCTATGCGGCAAGCACCGCGCGGCGAAGGCGCAGCGCGTTACCGATCACGGACACCGATGACAGGCTCATCGCCGCTGCGGCGAGCATGGGCGACAGCAATACACCAAACACGGGATACAGTAGCCCCGCCGCGATCGGGATGCCGAGCGCGTTGTAGAGGAAGGCGAAGGCGAGGTTCTGCTTGATGTTGCGGACGGTCGCGACGGAGAGATCGCGGGCGCGTACGAGCCCGCGCAGATCACCCTTGACGAGCGTGACCTGCGCGCTCTGAATCGCCACATCGGTGCCGCTGCCCATCGCAATGCCGACGTCTGCTGCGGCCAGTGCCGGCGCGTCGTTGATGCCGTCGCCCGCCATCGCGACGACGCCGCCCTCGGCGCGCAGCGCCTGCACCAGCTTTGCCTTGTCGGCCGGCTTCACCTCGCCGACGAGGCGATCGATCTCCAGTTCACGGGCGACTGCTCTGGCCGTCGTCTCGTTGTCGCCCGTCGCCATGACGATCCTGAGCCCCGACGCGCGCAAGGCGTGCAGGGCCTCCGGGGTCGTCTCCTTCACTGGATCGGCCACACTGACGAGCCCGGCGAGCGTGCCACCGATGCCGACAAACATCACGGTGTGCCCGAGTGCCTGCAGGTCCGCAGCAACGTGCAATGCATCTTCCCCGACCTCGATGCCGCTTTGCTCGAACAGCGCCCGATTTCCGAGCACCACGCTGCGGCCCGCTGCAGTGCCGGACACGCCCGCACCGGTGTGGGATTGGAAGTCGTTGGTCGCGAGCGGTTCAATCCCGCGGTCCACTGCGCCCTGGACGATCGCGGCGGCGAGCGGATGCTCGCTCGCGCGTTCGAGTCCAGCGGCGGCAGCGAGCACGTCGTTCGACGGGAACTCACCGAAACCCGTCACTCGTTGCAGCACGGGCTTACCTACGGTCAGCGTGCCGGTCTTGTCGAGCACGAGCGTATCGACTTGCCGCAGACGCTCGATCGCCTCGGCGTTGCGGAACAGCACTCCCATCGATGCGCCGCGGCCGGTCGCGACCATG